>CAZBRI010000232.1:0-5424 GCA_964494055.1 uncultured Anaerolinea sp. | reverse complement strand
GAAGCAAGAATTTATTACACAGGTGTCTGGCATGATCTCGATTTGTGGCGTGGATTGAGAGGATTAAAAATCCCGATGATGATCATTCGCGGAGAAGAGACGGACACTTTTCTTCCGCCAGCTGTGAATCGAATTAAACGGTTATGTCCTGATATTTCAATTATTGATATTGAAAAATCCACTCACCTTGTTCCACTGGAAAATCCAGAAAGAACATATTCATTGATCCGGGAATTTGAAAATAAAAACAAATGATTGGAAGAAATCCAGTCATCATAATAATGCCAGGAGATCTTCATGACCGAAATCACTTATTCACCATCAGAATTAATGATCGTAAATTCAGCCCGATTGCTTAAAGACGGCGATGTCGTTTTTGTCGGGGTAGGACAGCCAAACCTGGCATGTAACCTTGCCAAACGAACACATGCCCCAAACCTGACAATGATCTATGAAGCAGGGGTGATCGGTGCTGAACCTGCCCGTCTGCCATTGTCAATCGGTGACCCAACCCTGGTCAGCGGAGCGTTATCAGTTGTCAGCATGTACGATATTTTTACCTTATACCTGCAGAGAGGCAATGTTGATGTCGGATTTTTAGGCGGTGCCCAGATCGATCGTTACGGAAACATTAATGCCACAATCGTTGGAAATGATTACACGCATCCCAAGGTTCGTTTACCAGGTTCTGGCGGAGCACAGGAAATAGCTGCCTGGGCTAACAGGTGCTATATCATGACACCTCATCAAAAAAGACGATTCCCGGAAAAAGTCGATTTTCTTACCTCTGCCGGTTACCTGGATGGAAAGAATAGCCGTGATAAATTAGGTTTGAGGGGAAAGGGACCCATTGGTGTTGTGACTGATATCGGCTACCTGGAACCGGATGAAACCGGAGAGCTCACACTGACCGCCCTTCATCCCGGAAAGACCGTGGAACAAGCCAAAGAAAACACCGGCTGGGACCTGAAAGTTGCTGGAAAAATAACAATCACCGATCCGGTAACTGCTAAAGAGTTACATATATTACGGGAAGAACTTGACCCGACAGGAATTTATCTTAAAAGCGCTTAACCAATATTTTTATTAGGTCAGAAGCTCAATTTGGGAGTTTATTGATGGTTTTGCAAGGAAAAAATAGAAATTTTATCCAGAAGATATTTCTTTCAAGTGAAGAAAATAGATTGAGAGCGGGCTGGCGTCTCCTGGTTCAGACATTTTTTTTGGTAATTATTGCAATATTGGTTGGAGCCTTCTTTTTTATTCCTGCTGCTTTTTATTCAAATCTTCTCTCCGACTTTCATTTTATGATGATCAATAATGGGATCACCATGTTTGCCGGGATTACTTTATCAGTTTTTCTTACGAGAAAATATTTCGATAAAAAATCTATAACGAGCCTGGGGCTGCAAATATCAAGTTTAACAATCAAGGAAATATGTATTGGAATTGGCATTTCTTTTTTTCAAATGGGTCTGATCATACTGTTAGAAATTGAAATGGGCTGGAATAAAATAACTGGTTTTGCCTGGCAGCAGCAATCAACGACAGTTGTCCTAAGCGAAGTTTTATTCTGGTTGTTGTTTTTCATATTTGTCGGCTGGCAGGAAGAATTGTTATCCAGAGGGTATCATCTGCAGACCATCGAAAGCGGTATAAATACATTTTGGGCTGTCATCATTGCATCATCCGTATTTGCCCTTCTGCATATCGCTAATCCTGAAGCAACCTGGATTTCTACAGCCGGTATTTTCCTGGCGGGGTTGTACCTTGCAATACCCTATTTATTATCCAGGAGATTATGGCTTTCAATTGGTTTACACATTGGATGGAACTTCTTTGAAGGTGTGGTGTTTGGTTTTCCAGTAAGTGGAACTACGACATTTAACCTGTTGAATATCCAGGTATCCGGCCCGGTCTTGTGGACCGGTGGTAAATTTGGACCGGAAGCCGGGTTAGTCCTTATTCCAGGATTGCTGCTTGGCGTCATTCTTATCTATATTTATTGGAATATATTTTCAGGCAATGACTTATCCGGAAAATAGGTTCGAAGTTTTATGACCGGTGTTTACCAATCAAAAAAATGGAATATTCAGTTTTATCAAACACAGTGCGATTAAATTTTGAGTTCTCTTTTGATACTCGTAATAACTCAACCATATACACAGTGATGTGATTGTACGAAAGGTAATGAAGTAAACTAATCCAATGAATCGGTTTATCCAAGCTGTGATGTTCGACCTTGGTGACACGCTTATGTATTCACCAGACCCCTGGCCGCCTGTTTTCACCCATGCGGGCCACAAATTATCATTTGTTCTATGCTCACATGGATTACCGATTGATTATGAAACATTTCACACAGAATTTCTTCAGCGCCTGGACCTTTATTACGCTGAAAGAGATCGAAACCTGATTGAAAAATCAACCATGGCAGTTTTAAATGAACTCCTGGTTGAAAAAGGGATTACCAATGTACATTCAGCGATTTTGAGACAGGCACTTAATGAATTTTATGCAATTACCCAGCAAAATTGGCTGCTTGAAATTGATGCGATACCCACACTGGCAAGCCTGCAGCAATCAGGTTTTCATTTAGGTTTGGTTTCAAATGCCGGAGATGAAATCGATGTGATGCAGCAATTGGAAAATTTCCGCATAAAACATTTTTTTGATTTTATTCTCACATCCAGTGCGTGTGGTTTTCGTAAACCGCATCCACGGATTTTCAGCCTCGCCCTTGAGCAATGGGGGTATCTACCGGATGAAGTAGCCATGGTCGGCGACCGGCTGGATGCTGACATCGGCGGTGCTCACCCGCTCGGAATTTACTCGATCTGGATAAAGCGTCGGGCAAAAAAGAACCCGTTGGTCTGGTCAACCCCGGATGCCACAGTTTCAGCCCTTGAAGAAATCCCGCCTTTGTTAATTCATTTATGGGAAAAATGAAATTAATACTCATGAATTCTTGAAATTTTGGCAATTCATATTTAATTCGTCATCACTTCCAATTACATTTTTCGCTTTTTGAAATTATGTTTTTTCTCTATGGCAGTATAATAATCAAAAGGAGAGAATTATGTCCATTTTAGCAATTCTTGAAGTTGCGATAGGATTGATTTTTGCCTGGCTTGTACTCAGTATGGCTGGGATGTATATACAAGAATTGATTGTCAGTAAATTTAACTGGCGGTCCAATATGCTGGAAAACCATATTAGTAATCTGCTGACAGAACCAACCATTTCCAGGCAGTTATATGATCATCCTTTGATCAAAGGCTTGCACAGCGGTTCTGACGGTACAAAAAAACCATCCTATATTCCTTCTGCCCAGTTCTCAATGGCATTAATGGACATGGTTCGCAATTCGTCCAAGGATGCCGCCTTAATTCAAAATACTCTATATGACCTGATCCCTGATGTAAATTTATTGCCGGCAAATCAAAGAACTGCTGCTCGTAAGCAGCTGGATTATGCCATCAACATCACCCGAAAAGCAGTTTCCAGTGACGGCGGGGAAGACATTATCAACGGGATGCTGGATGAAGTAAAAAAACTATTACGAAAACTCAGTTCAGATTATCCCAAATTACAGCCAATGATCGAAGCCAAATTTACCGAATTTGGCCTGGAAAAGAAACAAGTTGAAACGATGCTTGCCTTCCTCCAGGAAAACGGCAATTATTCATCAAATTTATCAGCTCAAGAACAATTTAAAACCGGTTTAGCTGTTTTAAGCATCACTCACCCGGATCTTAAACAGGCAATTGAAGCCTTGACAAACGATATCTCCAACATAAATAATAACGGCGATAATATCTACCAGGTGATCCAGAAGAGACTGGAAGATTGGTTCAATAACAGCATGGATCGGCTAAGCGGGTGGTATAAACGCAGGGCCCAAACTATGGCATTTTTTATTGGGATCCTTCTGGCATTATTTCTAAATGTGGATTCACTGCAATTAGCCACTCAGCTTTGGAGAGACCCCTCTGTCCGCGCTGAGATAGCAGCCCAGGCTGAAGCCTTGGTAAATAAAAATCCGAATGGAGTTCCAGCTGCAGATGCCGGGCAGCTCCTGGCATTGAACATACAGATCAGTCAGCTCAACATCCCGGTCGGTTGGATCGGTACCGGCCTGCCTGCTGATGCATCAGGTGCCGTATTCAATGGGGATGGTACACAAATACTATGTACACTATCTCCAAAATCCAGCGTAAATATATTTGGTTTCCATTTAGGAGATCAATGTTACCCAGTGATAAATACCCCAAAATTCAATGATGTAACCGGCTGGATACTCAAGCTGCTCGGATTGCTTTTAACGGGAGCAGCTGTTGCCCAGGGAGCGCCATTCTGGTTTGATATCCTAAAAAATGTGGTTAATGTAAGAATGACTGGTCTGAATTCGGATTCAGCGGCCCCCAAAGGCGTAAGATAAATTATTCTCGGAAAGATATTTTAATCCAGTTGTAGTTCACGATTATCGAACCTCAACTGGATTTTTTTTA
Organism: uncultured Anaerolinea sp.; assembly: GCA_964494055.1. GTDB lineage: Bacteria > Chloroflexota > Anaerolineae > Anaerolineales > Villigracilaceae > UBA5195. Next base: position 913 of record CAZBRI010000232.1, on the reverse strand, counting down.
ATAATATGGTTGATTTTATCTCAACCAGGTATGGAATTTATTTTTTCCAAAGTGATGACTGTCACGCTGCATGGTGAAAGAGTCACATAGAGTTTTCCATTTTTTATTTTGTCAATTTTCTTCTCTTTTGCAGACAGATTTTCGGGCTGCTCAAAAGTATTGATCGATAAGGAATTCCTTCCGGCCAGTTCATACGCTTTTTTGAGCGAAAAATCTGTCATTTCCGCCATCGATACAGCAGCCGTAATTTTTCGGTCAGGATGACGGTTGATCAGCCCCATACAAATGCTGCCTGAATCCTCTGACCTTGTAGCAGAAAAATCCAGGTAAGGAACCAGCGTTTCAGCAGGGATATTAATGCCAAGTGCTTTTGAAGAAAACCCTTTCACATTTATGCTGGATCGAATCGCAGTTTTTTGCATTAGTGAATACATCCAGAAGGGCCAGTACATCGCGGTCGTTACAGACTGATCATCATTCGTCATGATCATTGGTAAAACATTTACAAGCTGCGCAAAATTGGCGATTGATAAATATCTCGACTGCCTGTGAAAAACATTCAGCATGGCAGCACAGTACAAAGCATCCCGCATTGGATAATTGACCTGGTGCATTGATCCAGCATTTTTCGGGGGTGTCAACCATAAATTCCATTCATCTACAGCAATACCTATTTTTCTTGATGGGGATTCTTTTTCGAGTAATTTTCCCAGCCTGTTGATCATCCGCTCCCCTTCATAGGCAGCTGCACAGACAGAATAGTATAAGTCAATGGGATTTTGATCATCTTTCCAACCGTCCTGATCCGGTTGATATAAATGGAATGAAAGATAATCAATGTGACCGCCTGCAATCTGCAGGATTTCTTCATTCCACATTTTCCCTGGATCATCATCTGCGTCAGTATGGATGG
>CAZBRI010000231.1:0-5480 GCA_964494055.1 uncultured Anaerolinea sp. | reverse complement strand
TGTAATTCGTTGAATTCGCGTAATTCGCGCTGAGTGCCTGGATTATTTGATGGGTTAAAAACGCAAAGTCAAGTTCTTCACACGAATTTCACGAAAAGAGGAGTGCCATCTTTAGTTATCGATTTGTTGGAATCTTGAATCGAATTGGAGCTCAATTGGATCAGCAGCTGTTTCCTGGCAGGGTATAAATCCGGGCGGAAAATGAAACTCAAGTAAATGGAATATAAAAATAAATAAATTGATGATTCTGATTGTGCAAAGAAGATTTAACTTGTCCTGTTAATCAAGTTGATCTGCCTTGATATGTGATGATCCCATAAATGAACATTTTTAACCCATTGTAGATGGTTGGGGAGTGACTAAATACGAATAAAAACTTCAGAATGGTAAAAATAGGCAAAAAAATTCATAATTATTGGAAAAAATTTCAAAACACCTGACTATATATTCAAAATTGGGTTATAATTTTAGTATGTCCATGGATGAAACATCCCCAGCGAACAAAAAAACAGATCGGAAGATCAGCCTGGTCAGCAAGGTGCAGCAAAATGAGCCGATCTCTGTCAATGACCTTGTTCAGAGTTCAGGGCTCAGTGCTTCAACCTTGCGCCGGGAGTTACGACAGCTTGTGGAAGACGGGGTTTTGAAAATTAGTGTGGGTCAGGTCACCCTGGCTACATCCAATGAAGAAAAACCCTTTGTATTTCGACAAATGGTGAACATTGAGACAAAGCAAAGAATTGCCCGGGCGACCCTGGATTTGATCCAGAATGGTGATACGGTTTTTATTTCCGGCGGCACAACTACCATGGAGCTTGTCCGGCTGATACCGCACCAACGACGTTTGACGGTTATCACCAACGCCTTCAGGTTGGCAAGCATGTTGATCGATGTCCCTGGAGTGGAATTGATTGTTTTGGGCGGTGTGCTGCGTCCCGGCGAGCAAACCATGCATGGGCATCTCACCGAATGGGGAGTTCATCAATTCAGGGCTGATAAGCTGATTTTTGGAACCGAGGCTATCAGCCTTCAGCATGGTATTACACACAGTCAGTTGTTGGAAGTCAGCACTGACCGTGCATTAGTCAATGCAGCCACACAGGTTTTCGTGCTGGCAGATCATACAAAATTTGGCAAGGTTGCCCCTGCCTTTGTCCTTTCGCTGGACAAAGTTCATGTCCTGGTAAGCGATCAGGAACTACCCGGCGATATTGTGCAAGTATTAAAAGAAAAGAATATTCAAGTGATACTTGCATAAAGACAATTTTATAAGGAGGTGTTTGGGGAAGAGTTGTTATTTGATCGAAGTAATTTTATTCATCAATCTCTGATTTACTTTCTGGAGGAAAGAATGATTTCAAAAAGATTTCAAGTTTTTAGTATTGCTTTAGTCCTGGTCATGCTGCTTTCTGCATGCGGAGCCCAACCGGCAGCCCCTGTCAATGAAAAAGTTGATCTCACTTTCTGGTATTGGGCTGAATCTGATGCGCCCGGTGCTGATGCCTGGATGACTGAATCGGTTGAAGCTTATAAAAAAGTCAATCCTAATGTGACAGTCAACGTTGTTGCGCAATCAACTGATACTTTAATCAGTGGTTTTCAATCTGCCGTCACAGCCAAAAGCGGACCTGATATTGCCTCTCAGTGGGCGACAGGACCAGTCCTGGGCTTCGTCTGGCAGGATGCTCTTGTTCCAGTCAGTGACTATGTTGCCCAGGATGAAATGAAGAACTGGCTCAACATGGATGAAAATAAGTACAACGGCAAATATTGGGGCGCACCCATGTATTTGCTGGGTATCGGCGTCATGTATAACACTGAACTGTTTGCAAAAGCCGGTGTTACACCTCCTGCCAGCGGCCGTTGGACATGGGATGAATTCACTGCAGCCTGCGACAAGCTCAAAGCTGCCGGTATCACCCCCTTCGGAATTGGTGATAAGAATGGTTATGGCGGCGCCTGGTGGTTTGCCAATGTTGGCATCCAGGGGCTTGATTCAACAGAAGACCTGCGGCAGGCCATCATCGGTAATAAACCTTTCACCGATGAAAAATATACCGGCTGGTATTCCCGCCTTGATGATATGGTCAAGAAGGGTTATTTCAACCAGGATGTGATGTCTCTTGACCTCGACCAGGGTGTACGTTTATTCTGGGAAGGCAAGGCAGCCATGGCATTTGGTACAGATGGCATGATCAAACAGGCTACTACTGATCTTGGCGAAGGCAAAGTTGGTGTGATGAAAACCCCCAAGTGGGGCACGGGTAAACTGGCAGATGCCGGCAATGCCACACAGTCCATCTCCTTCCTGATCACCAAGTGGAGCAAGCACCCGCAGCAGGCCGCTGATTTCCTGACCTTCCTGCATACTCCAGAACGGCTGGTTTCCTGGTACAAGCACACCGGCGTTATTGCAGCCGATGCACGCTTTGACCGCTCCCTGGTTACCAATCCTGCTCTCAAGCAGATGATGGAGATGGAAACAACCGGACCGCAGGTTTGGCTTCAGAACTTCTTACCCGGACAGGTGGATGGTGATGCGGATCTTACCGCAGGTCAGACCATCTTTGCCCAGAGCGGTTCCCCAGCAGATGCAGCCAAACTCTGGCAGAGTGTCGCAGAAACCTGGCGCAACCAGCACCCCGATGAATTAAAGAACTGGCAAGCCTGGCAGCAGTAAAAAACTTAGAAATTATGGCTCTCCCGGTTGACTTCCGGGAGAGCCAGGAAAAAAAAGAGCACGCTTTTAAATGAAGTCATCCTCAAGTATTTTTACCCGTTTTTCGCGAACGATTGAACCTTTTTTATATATCATTCCAGCCGCAATTTTCATTGGCCTGGTATTTATTTATCCCATTATCTGGATCATTCAAAATAGTCTCTGGCAAAACAACCTGGATGGGACAAAAGGTTTTGGTTTTACAAATTACAGCCTGATATTTGCCGACCCGATTTTTTACCAGGTTGTTGTAAATAATGGAAAATTGTTATTCAGTGTGCCAATCATGACAATTTTGGCATTAATTCTGGCGATCGTTTTGTTTGAACATGTACGCGGATGGGAAATCTACCGAGGAATTGTATTTATGCCATACATCCTGGCAGTCCCTGTGGTAGGAACGACATTTGTATATTTATTAGGATTGAATGGCATTATTAATACAGTATTGCGATTTGCAGGGCTTGGTTCACTGGCACAGGATTGGATTGGCAGTGCGACCTGGGTCATTCCTTCAATATCCGGTGTGATCATTTACCGGGAATTGGGATTTGGTGTTGTGTTGTTCCTGGCACGCATGATGTCGCTTGACAAAGAAATTATCGAAGCTGCAGAAATTGATGGGGCAAACTGGTGGCAAAAACATCTTTACATCACTTTGCCGCAGTTATCGGGAGTGATTGAGTTTTTTGTGATCGTTGAATTGATTACCATGCTTTCATGGGTCTTTGCATATATTTATACAATGACCGGCGGCGGTCCTGGTTTTGCTTCAACAGTCATGGAATTTTATATCTGGAAACACGCTTTCGCCTACAGGTCTCCCGGGCTTGCATCTGCCCTGGCTGTTATACTGTTAGGCGCGACGACTATCTTGATCGTTTTGCAGCTGAGAATCCGTAAACAATCCCTGGAGGAAACCCTATGAACCCCAAGCAAAACCGGGGAAATATGATCTGGGCTGCTTTCAGGCAGGTATTCCTGCTGTTGTTCAGTATCCTGTCTTTATATCCTATTTATTATATGGTCATCACAGCCTTCAAAACACGGGAAGACTGGCTGCATAACCAGTTCGGTCCGCCAGGCGCGATCACTTTTCAGAATTTTGCAGATGCCCTGAGCCGTGGCAACATCCCTCTCTGGTTTCAAAATAGTTTGATCGTGACAGCTGCCAGTGTGTTGATCACAACCATCGTTTCCGGCCTGGCTGCTTATTCAATTGCCCGATTTCGTTTTTGGGGCAGGCAGTTTTTCTTCAACACCATGATTGCCTTCATGGTCGTCCCGCCGGCGGTTTTAATTCTGCCATTGTTTGTATTCATGGCGAAAGCCGGGCTGATAAATTCACTGGCCGGTGTTGTCATTATTTACAGCGGTTTGTTGATCCCGTTCTCAGTCTACCTGCTGGTCAGTTTCTTCCGCAGTTTACCAAATGAATTGTTCGATGCAGCTTCCATGGATGGGTGTAACAGTCTGGACACGCTCTGGCGTATCGTGATGCCTCTTTCCACCCCGGCCATTGTGACGCTGGTCATCGTGAATGCTTTATTTGTATGGAATGAATTATTAATTGCACTTGTATTTTTGCAAAGCGAAGAATTAAAAACTTTGATGCCTGGCCTTACATTATTCAAAGGCCATTTCAGTATCAATGAACCTTTAATCATGGCAGGTACATTAATAGCGACCTTACCCATGATATTACTTTACCTTTTCGGACAGCGTCTCTTTGTTGAGGGATTGACTGCCGGAGCCATTAAATAATCTCGAGGAAAACAAAATGACAGCAGAGATCATTCCACAAGAAATCAATGAAACACCAGCTGCAATACAGGCTACTTTGATTGATGCACTTCCAGCCGCAAGAATCGCTGCTGAAGCTGCTCGAAAACTCACCCCTGGCCGGATATTTATTGTCGGAAACGGTACATCTCTTTACACCAGCATGGCAGCAGCCTACACAGCACGCCAATTGTCAAATCCGGGCAGTCCATTGGTCCTGGCTTTTCCCGCTGGTGATTTTCGCTTTTTCATGCCGGCCATTCAGCCCAATGATGTCATTATTGGGATGTCTGCCTCGGGTGAGTTCCGCGATGTCCTGGCAATTTTTGAGCAGTTACACGGAAAATGCCTGTTGATTGGTGTGACGCACGTCCCCGGTTCAACGATCACCCGCCTGGCAGATCATATTGTATACAGCAGCGGCGGTCCAAGTATTGTTCCGGTGATGACAAAAACCTACGCTTCGACTCTTACCGCACTGCACATGATTTTGTTGGAAATTTTCCAGGCACCTGCTGCTTATTTTGAAGACCTGAAGTCTGCAGCAGATCGCTGCTCGGCAGCCCTTAAGAAAGCTGAAGGCATTGTACCGGGGATGGTTGAAACAATATACGGGTTTGATCATGCCTTATATTTTGGTGCTGGCAATGCTTATGCATCTTCGCTGGAAGGTGCCTTGAAAATGAAGGAAATGGCCATATTGCATGCAGAAGGCAGTGAAACATGGGAAATGGCTTCAGGGCCGGCAACCATCGTCTCGGATAAAACCTTCTGTGTAGCATTGTACACAGGCGAAAAAAGCGACGAATCCACTGCCGATACTGCCAAACACTGCAGGCAGTGGGGCGCGCGTGTTCTTGAGGTCGGTCCTGTTTCTTATGCAGGTGATTGGCATTTACCGGTGACTGTTTCAAAATATGCTTCCTTCTCATCCCTGGCACTCGTTCCGCCGCTGGCCTTGCTGGCTGCTTGGGGTTGG
>CAZBRI010000230.1:0-5486 GCA_964494055.1 uncultured Anaerolinea sp. | reverse complement strand
CATCTCCCCAATCCAGGCTGCCGGATTGTGCCAGTTTTTCCTGGTAAAGCAGGAGGGCCTGGTACACCTGTCCCCGCTGATCCGTATTGAGCCCGAACCCGCGTCCGCGCCGGTCAGCAGCTATATAAGCCTCCTGGTCCATCTCAGGCTGATCCTTGATCCAATCTACTTCGCTTTGGAACATCTGTGTCGAGAGGGTCATGCCCTGCAAAGCTGCCTGCCGGACGGTTTCAAGGAGCTGGAAGCGTTTCTTTTGCCCGAGCGGCTGCTTCCACCTGGAACCGGATGGCCAGTGATGGTAACACCAGCTGTTGAAGGTCTGCCATTCAATATTATCCGGCAGGCGGCCTTCCAGTTTTTGAAAACGCGACTGCATGTCAAAACACAACGGCCGGTTATGGGTGAGAACAAGAAACTTTTTTTGAGGATAAAGATGAAGGAGAAGCCGTAAACGGTAGAGCAGGATCAGCGTTTTCCCGCTGCCCGCCACACCGTTGATGATATTCAATTTGAAATCATCCGCCAGCCCCTGTGATTCAACCGGTATATCCAGGTCAGCCTTGACCGCCCATTCCTGGTCATAATCCAGCAGGTACCCGGTCAGACCGGCCTGTATCCGGCGGTCAACCGGCATTCTGACGGTCATCGAGGCAGGTACGACCACTTCAGGTGTGAAAACCTGTCTTATCTTCTCAAGCCAGAGCGGATCCATGCTGAGAGACGGGAAAAAAGCATGCCAGGCTGCCTCATCAAAGCCGGCGAGGATTTCTCTGCCAGCCCAGGCAGGAGCGTCTTCTGAACGGCTCAACCGGCTGGCCTGCACCTGCTCATCGGAAATATTCGGGAAGATCACCAGGCACTCAAGTGCCTGACTTTGTTCGGCTGGCAGGTTCAGGGCTTTTTTGAATGTCCCCAATACCCGTCCTTCCGCCTGCCCGAGCGGTACACGTTCACTTTCCAGCAGCATAAACTGGGCCGCCGGAGCAGCCTGGCCGGCTGACGCAGTACTGACCTTGATCAGCAGCACCTGCCCGCTTTCATTTAATATGAGGAAGTCCGGGGCATCCAGCTGCCAGGGTGCCAGGTGATGCCAGATGAAGAAAGAATCCGGCAGTGTTTTAAGTGACCGGAAGACGCGCAGTGTTTCAGCCGGCAGGTTTAATGGCGGGGTATCCGGCAGTATATTTGCCATAATTGGGTGTCATTTGAGACGGGGAATCAGGCTGCTTTTCCAGTATTTGAGTGCGCAGCCCGGTCAAAATATAGGGCAGCGATATGCAGCATGGCATGCTGCGGGGTTTGAAAGACTTCTCCATCCATGCTGAATGTCTTATCACCTTTGACAGCCATTTCCCCGATATATTCTTTTTTCAAGTAAACGCTGTACAACCTGCCCCTTGCTGGATCTTCCGTCACCTGCAGATTGGCTTCCAGGTGAATCCGAAGACCGCTTTTATGCCTTTCGACAATGCGCAGAACCTCCTGCGCCAGCTGCTCTTCGGATAAACCCTGGTAATATTCCCGGTCAGACATGATTACCTAGCCTCCAATGGCAACGCCGATCAACCGGCCGATACCATAGGTGAGTGCAGCTGCTGCAAGACCAAAGAGGACCATACGCATACCCGAGAACCAGATGCTTCTGCCGGTCATCAGGGTGATGGCTGCGCCGGTACCGAACAGGCCGAAGGCACTGATGACGATACTAACATACACTGCCGGCATACCGGTCAGAAAGATAAAAGGCAGCACCGGGATAATGGCACCCATCGCGAAAAGAAGGAAAGAAGTAATGGCGGCTTCCCAGGCAGACCCTCCGAGTTCATCCGGGTCGATCCCCAGTTCTTCCCTTGCCAGGGTATCCAGGGCTGTATCCTTATTTGCCAGCAGGTGATTGGCCAGCTCGCGTGCCCGGGCTTCCGGCAGTCCCTTGGCCATATAGATCAGTGACAGTTCCTCGATCTCTTCTTCGGGATTGGCTTCCAGCTCTTCTTTTTCGATACGGATCTGTCGTTCATAGAGCTCGCGCGAACTCTGGACGGAAAGCCATTCGCCGAGCGCCATCGAACCAGCCCCTGCCAGCAGACCAGCAAAACCGGTAATTAGGATGCTGTGCGCGGAAAGGGCTGCGCCGGCCACACCCATCACCAGGCTCAGGTTGGAGACCAGCCCGTCATTGGCACCCAGCACAGCAGCCCGCAGGGCATTGCCGCCGGCTGAGCGGTGCCTGCCCTCTGTTTCAGCAACGATGCTGCCGGTGACCCCGCCCCCGGAGCTGGCAGCCGAGATCAGCCTGGCATGCGCCTGCTCCTCAGCCGACATGACGAGCGCTTCCGCCTCCGGCTGTGTGGAATAGGCATTACTGTCGGCTTTTTCATTGCTGGTGATAGTCGGCAGCACAAAACCGGGACCAAAACGCCTGGCAAGGAACATCAGCGTCCGCGTCTGCCCGCTGGGATGCATTTCAGGCTCACCCCCGCCGGCCGCCTTGATCTTTTCCCGCCAGAACTGCGCATGGCGCTGCTCACTCTCTGAAAGGCGCTGGTAAACATTCTTCATCTCCGGCCGTTCTTCAATTTCAGAAAGGACAGCATACAAAGCAGCCCCGTCTGTCTCTTTTTGCAGGTTGGTCATAAACCGCTGGATGTCACTCGTGTTATCAGTCATAGGGCACTCACCTTATTTTTATTATCGATAAATTTAGTCATAAAAAGCTTATCACAGAATGGGAAAATAATCTATAAATTAACGCACCCCTGATTTTATTCTATTCAAGAATTAATTAACCGGCAAATAAATCCCCTGACACTAAATTATGCCTGTTGTCCCTGCACAGAGCCTGGTTAAATAAACAACAGGACAGGGAGCAATCATCCCTGTCCTGAGTCGATTAGTCATATTATGGCGTTAGATAAGATGCACCAGAACTGGAACTCCAACATCCACTATATGGATGCGACCATGAAAAGTTAGTATCAAGCCAATTTTTATAATCCTGAATTGTTGGCATTGATGGTGGGAAGGAAGACAGTGGTAAATAATATAAAGTTCCACTAATATTTTCAAAATAAATTCCAATTTCACAAGCACCTAGCTTGGTCATGGCCACAATAGGCCTACCAGAGCTGCAGGTAATCCATAACACTCTGCCGGGGGTGACGTTCCAGGTGCCGGTCTCGAACCCGCAGGGGGTGGTCACAGAGTAATCATATGTTCCCTGGGACAGGCTTTCGGTTGTGACACCAGTTCCCAGGTTCAAATAAGCCCGGCTGCCGGTGATTTTGTTGGTGATGAGCACGGTCAGGGCACTGCCGGAGTGATTATAGACATCCACACTCACAGGCTGCGGGGCTTTTGCCAGGGCTGAGCCGGGGAACAGTGATACGGTCAATAAGACCAGGATCAGGACGAACAGGTAGCTTCTTTTCATTTCCATCTCTCCTTTTGAATAAATCGATTATCACTGGCTTCAATTTCTGCCAGGCATAAACAAATCAAAAAAATGTATTTCACAGCCGGTAAGCAATAGAACCAGCCCTGGCTGCGTAAAACCAGATGACCTGTTTCGCTTTCACGTTACAAGCCATTCATGACACCATCTATCCAGCCTGCCGGCAAATTAAAAGCGGAGTGAAGCTGCAAAACCAATAAAATGGGCAGAAATAAAAATAATTTTGTTGGTTACCTCTAAAGATCCCCGGAACTTTTGTTACGTATAAATACTAACCCTATATAAGTATTTTAAAATAGAAATATTTTTTTGTCAAGACTAATTTCATATTATTTATATATTTTGTAAATTTATTTTGCTGTTATCTGGAATTGTATATATTTAACCGGATTTGGATATTATGATTAATAATATTGTTTTTTAGGTCTTTGTTATCCCGCCCCGTTATGTTTGAATTCAAAAGCATATCGCCTGGTTAAATAAAAAACAAGACAGGGATGATCGATCCCTGTCCTGTTTTTACTTATTTTTAGAAATTACCTTCCCGGGAAAAATGCGCCAGAACTTTCATTCCAACATGCCATATATGCATCTGGATCTGAAAATTGTTTAGTTTGGTCTAGAAAATCCTTTAATGAATGATAACCGCCGGGTAATACCGACTTTAAAGTAGCAAACATAAAATCCCGGGATTCTTTGTCATGATAATACACCCCTTGCTCACAGGATGATCCTGGCTGCATCATGACTGCAACAGGGTTTCCAGTTCTGCATGAAATCCATAAGATCCTGCCGGGGGTTACATTCCATGTGCCGGTTTCGAGCCCGCAGGGTGTTGTCACGGAGTAGTCATAAACTCCCTGCAGCAGGCTTTCGCTTGAGACACCGTTCAGCAGGTTCAGAAAAGAACGATCGCCGGTGTGTTTATTGGTCAACAATACGGTTAGAGCGCTGCCGGAATGATTATAAACATCCACGTTGACAAACTGCTGGGATTTAGACTGTGGTTTTGCCAGGGCAGAGGCAGGAAAGAGTGAAACGGTCATTAAAACCAGGATCATGACGAACAGGTAATGCTTTTTCATTTTTGTTCTCCAATTTATTTATCCGCACAACGGTTTTTTTCCGTTTACGGTGAATGATTGAAATAACATCAAAAAACCGGTAAAATGATTCTTGCACGCTGTTGGCAATTCATCACGCTGATGACAAAATACTACATCAGCATATTATAGTCACCAGATTTTACGAAACCAGATCAGTGTTAAATATTCCAGTTTTTTATAATTATGGGAATTATTAATTTCAAAATATCAATATAAGTTTGATTGAAATTACCCAATAAATAGGCACTAATAAAATTCTCAAATTATCAGCTAATTATAATCTTCAAGCACAATAAACAGGGAAGAGAAATTACAACTCTGCCCTGTTTATAATTACTAATTTATGGAACATTGTAAGTTGCACCTGAATCTGGATTCCAGCAGCCAATATAAAAAGTTTCTAAAATGGATCGCTGCTTAAAGGCTGACAATGCAGCCTGGATAGTAGGAAATGAATTTTCTATAAATGACCAGGAAAAAAATTCGAAAATGTAGTCTTGTCTGCCGTAAATTCCAATTTCGCCGATTCCAACTTTGCCGCTGCAAGCGCTTGATCCCGGTTTTGCCATTTCGATGAACAGCTTTCCTGACCGGCAGGAAATCCATAAGATTCGGCCGGGGGTTACATTCCAGGTGCCGGTCTCAAAACCACATGGAGTAGAAACAGAATAATCATACATTCCGGCGGACAGGCTTTCACTGCTAACACCGGTACCAAGTTTCAGATAGGAAAGACCGCCGGTATTTTTTCTGGTCAGCAGAACAGTGAGTGCACTGCCTGAGTGATTATACACATCCACATTGACGAACTGAGTGGCTTTAGCCTGTGTTTTTGCCAGAGCTGCGCCGGGGAGGAAGGATAATATAAAAATAGCCAGCAAACTTATATAGATAACCTTTATTTTCATCTGTAATTCTCCAATCAAAAA
>CAZBRI010000229.1:0-5522 GCA_964494055.1 uncultured Anaerolinea sp. | reverse complement strand
AGATAGCTTCAGGTGACTGGAGTTCAGACGTGTGCTCTTCCGATCTCACAATTTCATATGCCGAGGGCACTTCAAAACAAACAGGTCCTTTTGGAGTATTGGAAGGAGGCGCATTTTCTTCCATTTCAACAGGCAGACCAAGCGCGTGAACCGCCCGAATAAGCCCTTGAGCCAGGCGGTAATAACTTTCCAGTATGGTCCCGCGGAAACGGGTTTCATCAGTTGGACCTGAGATTGAGTATGTCAATTCATCGATATGCAGAATTGCTCTTCCGCCTGTCACCCGCCGAACGACATCCCAGGCTCTTTCTTTTAACCTGGGAATATCAACATCGCTGAATGATTGGGCATATCCCAGGGACAGGCAGGCAGGTTCCCAGGCATACAACCGAAGCGTGGGCAGAGTATCCCCCCGGCCGGCTGATTCCATGATTGCCTCATCCACAGCCATATTCCATGCACCTCGTGCAGGTTGAGAATAAATAACTCGCCAGGTATCAGTCATATGCATCAACGTGATGAACGAATCTCAAAATCTGGGAATTCTCCAGTGGATGGATCTTCTTCCAACCAGGTATCATCCACACGCGAGGCTCTTGGTCCCGTTTTAACAGCATTCACCAATGTATCCACCTGATGCCTGCTTCCCTCCACCATCACTTCAACAGAATCCAGGCCCACATTTCTAACCCAGCCGGTGACGCCAATAAAAACAGCACTCTGGGCTACAAATGCCCGAAAACCTACCCCCTGTACCCTGCCTGTAACAAATAAATGCACACGAATCGGTTCATTTTCCATTCTTTTTGCCCTTGATTAAAAAGACGTTGACTAACGAAACAGCCAGAATTACCAGCAGGATCGCGATATAGGGAAATAGATTACTGGCGGCTACCAGAAGTGAATTTTTACCAAGCACGGACGCCTTCCATTGGGCATCTTCCTGATCCAGCGACTTCCCCAGCGCCTCCTGCATGCCCTGCCTGCAATCCAATCCGCTTCCATATGCACCATTTAGTGCCAGGATCCCCGTTTGTCCAAATTTATCAATAATGTACTTTGTGAAAGAAGCAGATTCTGCATAAGCCAGAAAGTGCCGGCCTGCCTCTGGAGGAAACTCCCTGCATAATTCACTCATGGGGAGCAAAGCATCTTCTTTGGCTGCCCTGGTTAACGCCTCTGAAAAATCCGGATTAGCTGAAAGTTCCACCTGCAGCGCGATACCTTCTCTGAGCCATTCCGGCAGCTGAAAATACCGTTCACCCATCAGGTCATAGGTCAGTATATGGGCCAGTTCATGCGGGATCTTCCGTCCAAGCTCCATCACCTGCTCTGGACCGGATGTGATGTCGATCAACCCTAACCTGAGACCTGGCGCAGCGTGATCGCCAAATTTTGACAGATCACCAATTTTCATTGCACTATCCATGTCATCAAAATTGGAATAAATATAGATATCGATTTTTTGTGATTGCTCTACGAGCAGCAATTCTTGAATTTTCTTAATGCCGCGTTGAGCTGCATCCAGCGCTTCCTGTCCAAACGCTTGCCCGCCTTCATACCAGTGAATAGTCAATTTGTCCCCGGTCAGCACCTGCCATTTAAAACGATTGTCTTCATATTGAAATACAAATTCATCACTTGTTCTTTCATCCCCGCCGCTGAATTTTAACAAATAATGAAAACGGATGGTCGAAAATGGACGGAGCTTCCCTTCGCTCATGTCATAACGCAGGAAGGAATTCCCCTGACCATCCAGTTTGATAGGGATGATATGGGACGTATCATCCCCGTCAGCCTTGAATAAAAGGTAAGCCTCATTTGGATTATTGCTTATTGTAATTTGGGATTGGAATGTTAAATAGCTCCCGTACTCATAGGTAATCCCGAGATTATTCACCACCAGTGGACCGCTTTCCTGCGCCTTTACAGACCCGGGCTGGCTGAATGCTGCTGCAAAAACGAGAAGGAGAACTATAAAATTAGGCATTTATTTACTCAACAAAAGAATTAACGGGGTGAGCGTCAGCGGGCTTAAGATGGTACTGATCAGCACTGTCGCAGCCACCAGGGAAGAATCCAGCTTGTACTCAGCTGCCAGGTTGGTATTCGCTACCGCAGCCGACATGGAAGCCTCCATTATACCGGCCTGCCGCGCTGAGCCGGTTATCCCGTAAATCGCTGTAAAAACCATACCCAGTAATGGACCTGCCGCTAAACGGATACCGGAGCTCAATCCAATCGCTGATAAATTTTTTGACCAGCGGACATTTACCAATTCCAAACCCAGCAGCATGATCATTAAAGGAACACCGGCACCAGCCGCAAGGGAGATCGTCCGGTCGAGCGGAACTGGCACATTCAGCTGGAAATAATTGATCATTCCTGCGGCAAAAACCGCGTAAAAAGTTGGAATTCGGAATAATCCTTTCATGGCTTGTTTTATATCAAAATGACCAAGAGAAGCAATCAGTACACCCAGGGTATTGGTGAGAAGGGATGAAAAAACAAAATAGATGCTCGAATGAGCTAGGGTTGCCTGCCCGAACGCAAATGCGATCAGCGGCAGGCCATAATTGCCATTATTCGCAAACATGGAGGTGATCAGGGTCGATACCATTGTCGGCCGATCCTGCTTAAGTAAAAATGCACCTGCCAGGGCGAGCAGCCCGCAGGCTAAGGTGACGCTGATGGTTAGCGCACCGGTTTTCAGGATCTCATTTACTGGCAGCTTGCTGTGTACCAGTAAATTAAAAACAAGCACAGGACTGAAAAAGTAAAAAGAAATTCTCCCGACTGATCTTGAATCTATATGGAGTGTTTTCCCCAGCAAAAAACCTGCCGCACTGATAAGCATAATGGGCAGAATATTATTGAGAAATGTATTGAATAATTCCGGTAATGACATGGCTGCCCTTTATTGTATTTGCTGCAACAATTGTAATCCCGACCTGTGCTAGTTAATAAAAATCATCCAGCCGGACAGACTGGATGATCTCCATTCAAATCAATGAGTTATTACTCGTCTTCAAGGTCAATTTCATCATCCGGATCAACAGCCAGGATGCTGAAATCTTCCATATCTTCTGTAAAGGAAAGGTTTGCCAGGGCATCTTCCAGGTATTCAATTTCTTCATCCTCTTCGGCATCTGCAAGCAATGCCTGCAGGTAGGTTCGAACATCTTCACCGCCGATCTGCGATAAAGACCAGACAATGGCCTGGAACACATCATCATCCAGTTCTTCATCCAGCATCTCTAGCAGTGGTTTACGGGCTGTTTTTAATTCCAGATCGCCGGCACTTTTCACTGCTGCCATCCGGACCGGGACATCTTCGCTCAAAAAACCGGTGATTATCTCTTCCTGCCAGCGGTTATCAGCAGACCTGCCGGCAGCAAATAATGCAGAAGCCTGCCAGAGCGGATCAGGCCGGTTAAAAGCTGCCCGGATCAACACATCCATCTCAGGGCGTGTAGAATAACCCAGTGATTCCAGGGCTGCCCTGGCTATGGATGAGTTCTTATTGCTGGCTGCAGTAAACAGAGCGTCTTCCAAACGATCGCGTTTGGCATCAGCCAGCTCACCCAGCTCCAGCTGGTAAACGAACTGTCCGAGAACGGTTGCTGCACGGGCAGCGGCCTCCGGTTCCGGGTCATTCTGCAGGATATCGATCAGTTCAGGGATCAGGCGGCTGTCGGTCGTTTCTTCCAGAAGTTTGAGGGCGGAAGTTCGCACTTCGCCATCATCATCTTTTATCAATTTGCCTGCCAATGCCTCGAACGACACGATATTATCCTCTTCAAATAAATCAATCAGCTTTTTGAGGAAGATCCGTTTTCTGATTACCGGCAGTCCTGGCCATGCTTTTAAGAAGGCTGATAGATCGCCAGGTTCCAGGTCGCTGAAACGCTGAAGGTAACGTGAAGGGAAAGCATGTTCGGTATTGGTCAACGATTGAACGATTGTTGAGAATGGAATTTCTTTCATTATTATTTAGGGTAATTTGATATTGGAAGGGTTGATGAAATCCATGGCGTTAATGATCACCATAAGAGCGATCAATGCCAGCATGGCTACGCCGTTGATCATATTTTCAAGCTTGTACGGGATCCGTTTTTTAAAGATGATCTCAGGCAGTGTGAACAGGATACGCCCGCCATCCAGGGCTGGAATTGGAAGCAGGTTAAACACCGCCAGCGAAACGCTCAGCATGGCGATAAGAGACAGAATGTAGTTTGTGGGTTCAGCTGCAGGTACCGCTGCCTGGCCGGCTGCTGTCTCTGCAGAAGCGGGCTGACGGGTTTGAACATCCCGCTGCACTGCCTGGCTGAAAATATCATAAATACCTTTTAATCCAATCAACCTGGCTTCTCCGGGAGCGATCACGCCCTGGATCAAACCAACAGGGAGATATAAAATACCAGCTGCCTGTATTCCAGTGTACATAAACCCGCCGGAAACAATCTCACCGATCGTCGCCGATCTGCGCGGGTAAGACAAACCGACCCCCAGGGCCCCCTGGTCTTTCGGACGGCTGGATAGGGGTGTGGCAACAAGTTTCACCGGCTGCCCGTTTCTTACCAGGTCAAAAGTCACAGGAGTATCGATCGCATCACGGATCAGATTGCGGGCAGCATCCAGGGTGGTCACGCTCTGACCATTTACCGCCAGCAAAATATCATTTGCCTGGATTCCAGCCTGCTGGGCCGGTGAAGCTGCAGAAACATTTTCGATCAACACCTTGCCTTCCACCCCGACGCCGGTCATGGCGATAATAATGGAAGTAACCACAATTGCTGTGATGAGATTCATCATTGGGCCGGCAAACAACACTGCCAGGCGCTTCCAGGGATTGGCTGAAGCCAGGCCGTCCATCACGTTCGGATCATTCTCCCCTTTGGGACGAACAAAACCGCCGATCGGCAGTGCATTGAGGGTGAACTCGGTTTCCTTCCATTTGAAAAGAGTCATGATTTTTGGCGGCATGCCAAAACCAAACTCCTCCACTTCAATTTTAAAGAAACGGGCCGCAAGAAAATGGCCAAATTCATGAATAAAAACCATTCCGCCAAATACGATGATTACAATTAATAGTGTCATTATTATCCTTCTCCGCGCGAATACCATTTAAAAACCGCGGTAACAAGATTATATCGTTTATTTGTTAGCAGAATATTAGATACCGGTCAGGAAACAATTTGAGCCGCATCCCCGGCTTTTGCATTCAGTACTGATGTTACACCTGGTATCTGTGCCAGTAATTCTGAAATCCGGCTGGAATTTTCCTGTGTACAGATGACATGCACATTCGGACCGGCATCGATCGTATAAGCCGCCTGCATGCCGGAAGTTCTCCACTCTCGTACTGCTTCCATCACGGCCAGTGTGGCCGGTTTCCAGTAAAACAACGCCGGCTGACTGGTCATCATGACCGCGTGCATGATATCCGAATCATGTTCAATAACAGCTGCAGATCGGAAGAGCGTCGTGTAGGGAAAGAGTGTTCAGAGCCGTTTAGAGCT
>CAZBRI010000228.1:0-5532 GCA_964494055.1 uncultured Anaerolinea sp. | reverse complement strand
AGGACGACCAATGGCGTTGTCATCGTCCAGGGTGTTTCGGATGCATGCTCAGCTTCCCTGGTTCGAGGTTCTCCAAGGAAAGTGAGTGTGATTTGCCGCATGGTATAAAAGGAGGTCATGAGTGCAGCCAGGGCCAATGTCCCAAAGATGAACAAATGGCCGTTGCCAAAGGCTTCAGCCAGGATCTCATCCTTTGACCAGAAACCGGCGGTAATCAACGGGAAACCGGACAGTGCAAAACCGCCGATCACAAAAGTCCAGAATGTGATTGGCATTTTCTTCCGTAAACCGCCCATATTCCACATATCCTGCGGGTCAACATGATGATCACCGGTGTGTAAAACACCATGTTCCATCCCATGTATGACCGAACCAGAACCCAGGAACAGGAGTGCTTTGAAGAATGCGTGGGTAACAAGGTGAAAAGCTGCAGCGACATAAGCACCCATGCCAAGCGCGGCAATCATAAAACCGAGCTGTGAAATGGTGGAATAAGCAAGCACTTTCTTTATGTCGTTTTGAGCAATGGCAATTGTTGCCGCAAATAAAGCAGTAAAGGAACCGATGAACGCAATAATGCTCATCGTCGGAGTAAGTGCTGTTCCTGGAACCCAATCTGCCGTAAAGAGCGGGAAGATACGGATTACCATGTAAACACCAGCCGAAACCATCGTGGCTGCATGGATCATTGCACTGACAGGTGTTGGTCCTTCCATAGCATCTGGAAGCCAGATGTGGAGGGGCCACTGGGCTGATTTACCCACAGTTCCAATGAAAAGAAGTAAGCCTATCAAACCAGCCGCTGTCAGACCGAAAATTGGAGTTGTAGTGGCTGCCAGGTGCTTGAGTATTTCTTCGTTATAGAAGATCGCCCGATAATTCAGGGTGCCGGTGCTGGAATACAGGAGACCCAGACCCAGCAGCATAAATACGTCACCCACACGGGTAGTCATAAATGCTTTTACAGCAGCATTTCGTGCTGATGGTTTGGCATACCAGAACCCGATCAGCAGGTATGAGCATAACCCCATGATTTCCCACCCGACAAATAAGGTGAGCAGGTTATCTGATACAACCAGTGTATACATACCAAAGGCAAATAACCCGAGGAAGGCGAAAAACCTGGAATACATCGGTTCGACTGAAAGTACGGTATGTTGATGACCGTGTTCATCGGTAACGGCTGCCCCATGCGGCGGCAAACCAGGATGGTCATGATCACCGGCAGGCTGGCCGAAATTGTGATAACCAACGCTGTAGAGAAAGATCATGAAGATCGTAATGCTGACAAAAAACAGGACCGCCGCTGAAAGAGGATCGATCTGAACACCAATTTTCAAGAATGAATCGGCACCGGTAGGCAGCCAGTTGATCGAACTGCCAAAAAAGTTCTTGCCGAATTCTTCAGTCCCTAAAGCTCGCACGAAAACGATCATGCTTCCGATCCAGGAAAGGATGGCAGCACCCACTCCGATGGAGTGGCTGAGAGATTTGGACTTGTTGGTGAATAGAACAATCAAGAAAAAAGCCAACAGCGGTGGGAGAGGAATTAACCAAATAATGGTTTCAGTCGCCATAAGGTATCTCCTACCACTTCATCAGGTCGAGCTCATCCGCAATTACAGTATTGCGGCGGCGATAAATTGAATAAATCAAAGACAGGCCGACAGCTACTTCCGCAGCTGCAACAGCGAAGACAATGATCGCAAACACCTGCCCAGCCATCGATGCAGTATTTCCATACCGCCAGAAAGCCACCAGGTTAATATTGACCGCATTCAGCATCAACTCCACGCTCAGCAGGATGGCAACCGCATTGCGGCGAACCATCACACCAAACAAACCGATACTGAAGAGAGCAGCCGATAAGTACAGGTACCAACTCAAAGGTATCATGTGTGCGCCTCTTATTTCTTATTCATTGCCACGTACACGGAACCAATCAGCGCCGCCAGCAGCAGAATAGAAGCTACTTCAAATGGAAGAACATAGGCTTCAGGCGAAGTGAGCGCAACCCCCAATTGTGAAAGTACAGTGTCAGAACTCACTGCAATTTCAACTGGAAGCCTGGCTGCACCATCCCATTTGGAAAGTAATGCAAAAATACCGGTGAAAACGGCTATGGATAGAACAGCTGCCAACGGCCATGCAGAATTAACCTGGCTACCTTTATCACGCATTTCTTTGCGAGTGAGCATGACTGCAAAGATAAACATGATCGCAATCGCACCAATGTAGACAACCACCTGCACGACAGCCAGAAAACCAGCTTCAAGCACTGCGTAAAGGACAGCGACACCAAAAAGTGCGGCGATAAGCCATAATGCGGCGTGTATCAGGTTCCTGGTTGAAACAACCATTACCGCTGAAACAAGAATGAGCGCCGCGCTCAGGATAAAAATTACTTGCGAAGCATCCATACATCAGCTCCCAATTAATGATGCGCCACAGGTGCTGGCGTTTCTACTGCAAGCCGCTGTTTTCGTGTTGAACCGCGGAGAATTTCCAGGACTATCCAACCCAGGAGAATATTTGACAGGAACATGGCTGATGAATACTGCCACACCCCGGCATCCTTGAAGAGTGAATGAACCACGGCAGTAACCATCAACAAGGAAAATGCCACCGGCGTCAGGAATTTCCAATTAAAGGCCAGCATGTGATCAATACGGATACGAGGTACGGTGTATTTAACCCACATGATCACCCAATAACCGATCATGGCTTTTGCGACAAAATAAAAAGCCCCTAAAAACGGTGATGAACTCGCCCAGGGACCATGCCAGCCGCCAAAGAACATAACGGACAAAAACCCGCCAAAGGTAAAGGCATGCAGGAGCTCGCCAGCATAGAATAAACCGAATTTCATACCGGTGTATTCAATATGATATCCAGAAACAATTTCAGACTCGCCTTCATTGAGGTCGAATGGAGATCGGCCAAGTTCAGCGATGGCAGAAATGATGAATAAAATGGCACCCAGGGGGGATAGAATGAAAAACCATCTGCCGCCCGACTGCATTTCAGTGATCACTTTCAGACTGAGTGAACCGGATAATATGGTTGGGATCAAAAGAGCCACCACCATGGGGATCTCGAATGAGATCATGGCGGCAACCTGCCTGAAAGCACCCAATAATGCGTACTTATTATTGGATGACCAGCCAGCCATAATGATGGAAAGGGTTCCCAAAGCACCTGCAGCAACCAGATATAACAGTGCAACATTCAAATCTACACCGTAAATAGTTGAGGCAAGCGGAACAACGGCCCACAGGAAAATAACTGAACCAAGTGAAAGTATCGGAGCCAGGTTATAAACAAACCTGTCTGCACCGTTAGGTGTAATATCTTCCTTGATGATCAGCTTGATGATATCCGGGAAGGGTTGAAACAAACCAAAAGGTCCAACCCTGTTTGGGCCAAGCCGGCCTTGAAAACGGGCAACAACCTTTCTCTCAACCCAAACCAGCATGATATCCAGTACCATGGCAGCTGTGATTAAAACGATTACGCCAAGCAAATTTGCAATTATGCCGGCGATCGCTCCACTGAGTCCCCAACCTGTCAGGGTCAGGATAAGCCAGTGATTTATTAAATTGATCGGATCTGTCCAAAAGCTCATGGAGTACTCCTCATATTACCAACGAAAAGGCTGAGAGGAAAAATCCTGTCAGCCTTTCCATTTGAGTCTGGAGATTAAACCCATTCGAGCATCCCTTTGCGCCAGGCGAATGACAGCCCGGCCATCAGGATGAGAATGAAAATGACACCTTCCACCACCGCAAAGAATGGCAGAGCATTTATTGCCAAAGCCCAGGGAAACAAAAAGACTGTTTCAACATCAAAGATCAAAAAAACCAGGGCAAAAATATAATACTGAGCCTTAAATTGAACCCAGCTCTCTCCCACAGTATCAATACCGCATTCATAAGTACTTTGCTTGATGGGATTGGGCTTTTTAGGTGCGACCAATGCTGAAAAAGCAATGGGAACTATCGGGATTATGATCCCGATAAGGAGAAAAAGGCCAATGTACATCCAAGGATTTTGCATAAAATCTCCTTCTGGCGATTGGGGCTTTTGTCATGAGACATGCCTGCAAAATTCTATCACATGCATGTCATCGTGAAAACTTACCCATGTAAGGAATCATTGTGATATTTGTCATGTATCAATACTAACTGGAGAAAAAAACAATTAAAACAGATCAAGCCGCTATTTATCTATTTTTTTTCCATCCTGCTGGAATTAATAATAAACCCCATGCAATCAATTTGGACAACCAGGGGTAACATAAAATTATCGTAAAAATCAAACTGGCGATTCCAATCAAACGGATCATATCGATCGGCAGACCAAAAAATGATACGTTTTTAATTTCGACCGGTTGTGCAATAATGGCTTTCCGTATTTCACTGTCGCCATTTTTGGGAATATAACGGAGATATATCCAAACAGTTCCTTCCTGAACCCCAGCTTGAGTTGGCATCAAATTCCAATAAAATTTCAGGCTTTTTCCAGGAAGCAGCGGTTCGCTGATCAATTCTTCAGGCCTGATAATCATCCCTGCCATTTCAAGCCTGCATTCCAAAAGAACATTAAAATCCTGAAATATATCCTTTCCAGGCCCAGTGGACGTTGAGTTTGAGGGATTTTTCCCATTGTCCGCAGCCTGTTCCGCAACCGGGTCTAAAAGAAATTCCAGCATGACGTTGTCTGATTCGCCTACACGAATAAATTGAGGGTAATTTACCGTGACCAGACGATTTTCCAGGATGGTTTGCGATCCAGGTTCAGGATTTATTTCATTAATTCCCGCTTTACGGTCTGTTTGAATATTTATTGTTTTTACAGATCTATACTCTGAGAGCCCATTAACGATTGAATATGAAATTAACCAAGCTCCAGCAGCAATAATTACTGAGGCTGATAATAAATATAAATAATTTTTTTTTCTAAGATAGTCATTCATAAATTTCGATTCAATGCCGGCTAATCATAATGCTGAAAATCATAATTTAGCGGTCTACTTCTTCAACTTCTGTATACCAGCGAATTCTTGTTCCGACCCTTTCTCTGACCTGCCAAAAGATTGGTTTATTTGCTTTATCCAGCAGTTTTCTGATCAAGTTGATGCGTGAAAAAACGGTCTGAAGCTGTTCGGGTGATAATCCCGGTTTGTTCTCAACCAGGACCGCCTCAACCTTGCTCAATGTGATCGTCAGAGTCTTATACAACCCCCAGTCCTTTAGGCACAACCTGGTTATCCGATCCATGTTTATCACACCATCATCGTTATACCCTACTTTATTATCCAGTAATAAAGAAATTATATCCAGGGCATCTTTTTGATTCAATTCAATTATCTGGATCTTTGAAAGGAAAAGCTCTGCCAGCGGCACGGTTACAGGGTGTGCAGAAAGCCTGTTTTTCATTGGCAGCCGGTGACACATTTCGAAATCACCGACAAACACATCGATGCGCCTGCCTGATACGGCATCGTAAAATATTTGCCGCCGGTCTCCATTG
>CAZBRI010000227.1:0-5581 GCA_964494055.1 uncultured Anaerolinea sp. | reverse complement strand
TTAGCTTCACGGGGGAGAAACACACATTTATGGGAACCATTCCAACCATACGAAAATCAACATTACCAAATTTCCCGAAATATTTACAAAAATATTCCCGGTAATATATTGATATTCGAAGAAATCAACAACTCATTGTTATTGTCATTTTCAGTAAAGTGGCAAACGAGTGAAAAATATGGTTTTGTAAAAACAACTTCGATTAGCAATTTATCTGAAGACAACGTATCTATTAATGTTTTGGATGGCGTACAGAACATTCTTCCATATGGAACGACCACAACAATCCAAACAACCTTTTCAAATTTATTAAATGCCTATAAGCATAATGAATTGGATACAGAAACAGGAATTGGAATATTTGCCCTTAATTCATCCCTTTCTGACCTGGCTGAACCCAGTGAATCTCTGAAAGCCACAATTGCCTGGCAGATAGGACTTGAAAATCCGGTTTATTTATTATCCTCAAAACAGCTTGAAAATTTCAAAAGCGGAAAATCACTACTTCAAGAAATTAACATCCGGGGCCAGAGAGGGGCATATTTCGTCAACTCTGAATTTTCCATTTCAGGTTTTACCGCAAAAGAATGGAATATCGTCACCGAAGTCAACCAGGATGCTTCTGCAATTTTGTCTTTAAAACAATACCTTCTCTCTCAGTTTCAAGCCGCTAACGAGGATATCAAAAAAGATATTCAATTCTCAACTAGCGAATTGATTCGGATAATTTCTGGAGCAGATGGTCTGCAGCTATCACGAAATAAAATGGTATCAGCACATCATTTTTCGAATGTACTTTTTAATGTCATGAGAGGCGGCACTTTTTTTGATGATTATTCAATTACCAAATCGGATTTTCTGAAATTCATAAATTCAAAGAATAAAAATATAATTTCAAATAACGAAATATTTATATCAAAACTGCCGGAAATATTTAATTACACAGAGCTAAAGGAAAAGGTATTAACAACCAATGTGTCCTGCGATTTCGAAAAGGCAAGTCTCGAATATTTACCGCTTGCTTTCAGCCGCCGTCACGGTGACCCAAGCCGCCCCTGGAATAAATTTTCTATAAATGTAAAAAATACTGATGGATCCCGTAGACTTGATTACGAAGGTAATTGGCGTGATATTTTCCAAAATTGGGAAGCCCTTTCATTATCTTTTCCAGAATATATCGAGGGTATGGTATTTAAATTTCTGAATGCCACTACAATAGATGGCTACAACCCTTACCGGATAACCAGGGACAGTATAGATTGGGAAATTCCTGAACCGGGAAATCCATGGGCAAATATCGGTTACTGGGGTGATCACCAGATTATATATTTACTCAAACTCCTTGAGTTATCCCATAAATATCACCCGGGGATGATTGAACAATTATTAAGTAAAGAAATATTTTGCTATGCGCATGTACCGTATAAAATAAAAGATTACGAAAAAATGCTTGACGACCCCTTTCACACCATTGAATTTGATTGGGATCTAAATGAGGCAATTAATAATAGGGTTAAGCTGCTCGGATCGGATGGCAAGTTATTTGTAAATAAAAATGGAGAGATTTTTCATGCAACATTGTTTGAAAAAATACTATCACTTTTATTGGCAAAAATCACCAATTTTGTTCCTGGCGGCGGCATTTGGTTGAATACACAGAGACCTGAATGGAATGATGCGAATAATGCATTGGTAGGTAAAGGATTATCTGTCGTTACAACCGGTTATTTATTAAGATTTATAAAGTTTTTTTCAGATATCCTGAAAAACGATACTTCAAAATATTATACAGTTTCTCTAGAATTTTATAATTATTATATAAAAATCAATCAAACAATTTCTGCTTATCCGACCTTTTTGATCCCGAACATGCCAATTTCTCCTGAACTCAGGAAAAGATTTATGGATGAATTAGGCGCTTCTGCTTCTTTATTTCGTAATTGTTATTATTCCGGGGAGTTTTCAATCAAAAATCACGATATCGATAAAAAAGAATTTCTAGTTTTCCTTGACCTATTATCAAAAATTATCGAGACTACCCTGCACGTAAATAAACGAAGTGACAATTTATATCATTCTTATAATACTATCAAGTTTTCATCTACAACTGCGAGTGTCGAATTTTTAACAGAAATGCTTGAAGGCCAGGTATCTATTTTATCTTCAGGCTTATTATCTGTTGATGAGACACTAGTGTTATTAAATAATTTACGAAAGTCCAACCTTTACCGTGAAGATCAAAATACTTACATTTTGTATCCGGACAGAAATATCCCTGGCTTTTTGAAAAAGAACTCCTTTACTGAAAATACAGCATCCAGGTCTAAGCTATTATTGGAGCTGGGTAAGGAAAAGGATAATTCGATAGTAAACCGAGATATTTTTAACCATTTTCATTTCAATGGGAATTTCCGAAATATCAACAATCTGAAAAATGCTCTTGAAGAATTGAAGCGCTTAAAACCAAAATACAGTTCGCTCATTCAGGAAGAACAAAATACTATCTATGATATTTTCGAAGAGGTATTTGATCACAGATCTTTCACCGGCAGGTCAGGTTCTTTTTTTGCCTATGAAGGTTTGGGTAGTATTTACTGGCATATGGTGGCAAAACTTTTACTTGCAGTTCAAGATAAGCTTTTTGAAGCCATGGAAAATGGCACAGTACCATCAAAAACCGCAGCTTTATCTGAATATTATGACGAGATCCGGGCTGGTCTTGGTTTTACAAAAAAGCCGGCTGAATTCGGTGCATTTCCTTCAGATCCCTATTCTCACACACCAGCCGGCCAGGGAGCAAAACAGCCAGGCATGACGGGACAGGTTAAAGAAGAAATTCTTACCAGGTTGAAAGAACTTGGAATTTCAATTACTGATGGGAAAATCGGTTTTGTCAAAAATTTATTTCAAAAAGAGGAATTATCAGTAAATAATTCCGAATTTCAGTATTTCAATATCAATAAAGAAAAAATAACAATTTCTGTTGATGCGGGCCAAACTATATTTACAATCTGCCAGGTTCCTTTTGTTATCAGCCAGTCTCAAGTCGATACAATTATCATTTATTATGATGATGGAACTTCTGGTAAAGTGACCGGCCATATTATTCCAGAAAGCGATTCAAAAAATATATTCAGAAGAAACAACAAAATAATTAAGGTGAAAATAAATTCCTGTTTTGCAAATTAATTTTAGATAGACAACAAAAACGATGATCATACGCCTTTAATTCGTATGATCATCGTTTTTGTCAATTCTCTAATTATTTATTTGTATTGCCTCAAATACGCTTCCATAAAGCTGTTCAATGAGCCATCCAATACAGATTGAGAATTACCAACTTCGTGTTCCGTCCTATGGTCCTTAACTAATTGGTATGGATGAAGAACATAGGACCTTATTTGGCTTCCCCACTCCGCCTTAGTATAGTCACCCTTGAGAACTGCAATTTCTGCATCCTGACGCGCTTGTTGAATTTGAAATAACCTCGCCCGCAGCACCTGCATTGCTACTTCTTTGTTCTGCATCTGCGATCTTTCGTTTTGACAGGTCACAACAATTCCGGTTGGAATATGAGTCAAACGAATCGCTGTGGAGTTTTTCTGAACATTCTGACCGCCGGCACCGGAAGACCGGTAAACGTCCATTTTGATATCAGCCGGATCAACAGCAACTTCAGGATTATCCATAGCTACCTGCGGCAGCACTTCTACAAGGGCAAACGATGTATGTCTTCTATGGGCAGCATCAAATGGCGATAAACGAACCAGACGGTGAACACCTTTTTCTGAACGCAGGTAACCATAGGCGTATTGCCCGCTGATCGATATTGTCACAGATTTGATTCCCGCCTCTTCGCCTTCAGTCATATCGATAATTTCAGTTTTATAACCTTGCGTCTCTGCCCAACGAAGGTACATGCGTTGAATCATCTCTGCCCAATCTTGACTATCTGTTCCCCCAGCACCAGCATGGATTGCCAAAATAGCATCACCGGAATCATACTTACCGGACAGCATGGTTGTGAAGGAACGCTTTTCAAGTTCTTTTTCGATGCTGAGAACTTCCGTTTCAATTTCAGAACGAAGACTGTCGTCCTTCATTTCGGCCAGTTCAAGAGAATATAGAACCCTTTGTTCAAAACCTTTCCAGTTATCAATCTCATCACGCAGGACAGCAGCCTGTTTGCTGATCTTCTGGGCAGACTGGGCATCCTCCCAAAATGTATCGCCGGAAATCTCTAAATCATATTTTTTTAGCTGATTTTCTTTATTTAGTAAGTCAAAGCCGCACCATTAACTGCGAAGTCAATTCTTTAGCCTGTGTTAATCTATCAATAAGATCTTGCATTGAACCTCCGAAAATTGGCAGAAATAATTTCAATATTTTTAAATGTTTATCCCATAATCCCACTGACAAAAGCTTCCGGGTCGAAAGGAATCAGGTCTTCATCTTTTTCACCCAAACCTGCAAATAAAATTGGCAGACCAAGTTCTGACTGTATTGCGAATGCCATACCGCCATGCGATGAAGAATCAAGTTTTGAAAGAATAACCCCGGTGACATTTACAGCTGATTGAAAGGATTTAGCCTGTTGGAGTGCATTCTGTCCCGTAGTAGAGTCTAAAACCAGCCAAACGGCATGCGGTGCACCGGGAAGGGCTTTTCCAACCACTCTGAATACTTTTTTTAATTCTTCCATTAAATTTATTCTCGTATGCAGCCTGCCCGCAGTATCGATAAAAATCAAATCGATATCTCGCGCGACACCAGCCTGAACAGTGCTGAATGCCACTGCTCCCGGATCGGACTCAGGCGCACCGCTGATGACTTCAATGCCCAGTTTATTACCCCAAACTTGCAGCTGTTCCACAGCTGCCGCTCTAAATGTGTCCGCTGCGCCGAAAATTACGGAACTACCGGTTTTCGTAAAGCGGGAACCAAGCTTTGCAGCCGTAGTCGTTTTCCCGGAGCCATTAACGCCCACAAGTAAAACAACAAATGGTTTAATTTGTTGATCATAAAAAACAGAAGGTACACTCAGCCGCGAAATTAGCTCATGCCTGATAACCTGGTCGAGTTCCAAGTTTTGCGTGATTCCTTCTTTGGCTACCGTTTTCTTGAGTGAATTGATAATGGAAAGTGTTGTATCCAATCCCATATCAGATTGCAAAAACATGCTCTCAAGCTGTTCCCAACTTTCAGCATTAATCTCGGATGCACCGAGCATTCCGGCGAGCCTGCCAAAGGCAGCCCTGGAAGATTTAGAAAGTCCATTTTTCCACTTAGAAATAATATCAAACATAATATTTAATTATAACATTTGATTAACGGATATTTTCAATTTTATATTTTTTGTAACTTTCCGGCAAATTGCACATCAAACTAAAAGGTATATAATTTATCAAAAATATTTCAATCAAAAACAGGAAAACAATATCATGATCAATTCACCAATTCACGTCACAGATGCAGCTTTTGAACAGACAGTACTTAAATCCCAGCTACCAGTGGTAGTTGATTTCTGGGCACCATGGTGCGGACCGTGCAAAATGGTAGCACCAATTCTTGACAAAGTTGC
>CAZBRI010000226.1:0-5617 GCA_964494055.1 uncultured Anaerolinea sp. | reverse complement strand
ATGGGCCATTACCGCAGATTATCCAACCCCAACACCCGATCGTTAACGGTATTACCGGTGCCTGGCCTTACCTGCTGGGATTCAATGAGCTGCAGCTAAAACCTTCCGCCGACCTGATCGCCAGCGTGGATGGTTACCCGCTCCTGGCTGTTCAGCAGGTAGGTAAAGGCCGCACCCTGGCCTGGGCATCAGATATCGGTCCGCACTGGTGCCCCGAACCCTTCGTTACCTGGGACGGCTACAGACGTCTCTGGCGGCAGGCAGTCGAGTGGCTCGCAGGAAAATAATTCTTCATCAACGATACACCTGCAAGTTCCGTTTTTTTCGGGACTGAAAGCGCCTGGTGTGGAAAGGTGCTATGCGGCCACGGTTTTCCTGGGACTGAGGGGTCCTGGGTGGATAGAAGTCTGACGCCTTCTTTCACGCAGCGTAAAAACAAACCATCACATTGGGAAACGCAGTGACTAATTTCCAATTGTTTTTTCGCGGATCTGGGGGGCTCTGCGGCTCTGGTTTTCCAGGGACTGAGGGGTCCTGGGTGGAAGGGGGGCGGAGCCCTTCTTCCACCCAGGTTAAAAACAACCCCATCGCCGCGGATAAATCGATTGGAATTAACATTATTTTCTTCGCGGGGAGGCCGGAGTGTGAAGCCCAGAAAAAAACCTGCTTTTAAGCATGGGTTCCGGTTTCCAGGGACTGAGGGGTCCTGGGTGGAAGGGGGGCGGAGCCCTTCTTCCACCCAGGTTAAAAACAACCCCATCGCCGCGGATAAATCGATTGGAATTAACATTATTTTCTTCGCGGGGAGGCCGGAGTGTGAAGCCCAGAAAAAAACCTGCTTTTAAGCATGGGTTCCGGTTTCCAGGGACTGAGGGGTCCTGGGTGGAAGGGGGGCGGAGCCCATCTTCCACCCAGGTTAAAAACAACCCCCTCCCCGCGGGTAAAACGATTGGAATTTCCAATATATTTTTCGCGGGGAGGGCCGGGGTGGGGTAAAACAGGTACCAATATTCTAGATTATTTTTATCACTTCAAAACTGAATGCGCCTGTAATAAGTAGTGATTCCTAATTATTCAAACTTTTTCCACCACATTCCGGTACATTCGGGCAATATCACCGAATGACCCACCTTCACCTTCTGCATCATCTCATCCCCAAAGAAAAAGCTGGTCAACAGCCTGGCCTCCTCAACTGATTTAAACCTGTAATCGGTTCGGAACCAGGATGAATTAAAACCATCTTCTTCAAGATATTTAAAATAATCCAGCAGGTCAGCCGGTGGATTTGGTTCTTCAAAACCGGTACCCATCGTCTCAAAAATGATGATCGTTCCGCCGGGCCGCAGCACACGCTTCATTTCAGCCAAT
Organism: uncultured Anaerolinea sp.; assembly: GCA_964494055.1. Classification (GTDB taxonomy): domain Bacteria; phylum Chloroflexota; class Anaerolineae; order Anaerolineales; family Villigracilaceae; genus UBA5195. The sequence goes on along the minus strand of CAZBRI010000226.1, from coordinate 4,249 downwards.
GCCCGCCCCAGCTCATCCCGCCAATTTTCCTGGTGCCACACAACAGTGTACACCAGGCTCCAGCCTGTCAGAATTACATCGGCAGATTTATCCGCAGCCGGCAGCTTTCTATGATCAGCAGCTTCAATGCGCCAGTTGGTCAGACCGCTGCCGTTTAATCTTGCTTCAGCAACATCCAGCATGGCTTTCGACGTATCAAAGACCGCCAAGGAACGGGCAATTCCAGCATACATGCAGGCCAGGCGCCCTGTTCCGGCACCGCTGTCAATCACATCCAAGCGTGTCAGATCGATCACTTTATTAATCGATGCTTCAATATTATGTTCGTAATCTTCCCGGCTGACCATTTTTTCATACTGTTCAGCTTTATTCAAATAGATATCTTCATAATGATCTGTCATAATAATTCCTTGTTCATTTCCTTTATTATATCAACTTACTATTTTGAAGCCTTTACCCTGCGCCGCAGCTCTGTGTTGGCTGTTTCAAGATCACTCCAGGCTGCCTTGTAATCGATTGTCAGAAGTTCCCCGGATCTCATCAACCAGCTGCCATCCACCATTTCATCGCGTACAAAATTCCCATTCACACCATACACCAGCGAAGTATAGATATCATCATGATGATAATCACCTTCATCCGCTCTGCCAAACGGACCCCAACCCGGCTCATTCAGATCCAGCGAGATGAGGTCTGCTTTTTTACCAGGTTCCAGTGAACCGATCTGCTGCTCAAGACCGAGAGCTCTTGCACCGCCAAGAGTAGCCATCTGAACAATTTCCCTGGCAGTCAGCGCGTTGGGATGTTTTTCACGCATGGCCATTAATTTACCGGTCAGCTGCATTTCCTTGAACAAATCATACGAGTTGTTATTGGCAACATTATCCGTCCCGATGGCCAGGTTGATACCGGCCTTCTTCATTGCTACAGCAGCCGCAGCTTCACTTCCGCTGCGCATACATGCCGATGGAGCAACAACAGCCGTGAATGGATACCGCGCCAGTGCCGGATAATCACTTTCCGGGATGGTAATGGCATGTGCAGCCAGTAAACGCCGTTTTAGAATTCCCATGCTGTCCATTTTTTCCACTGCGCTGCAGCCAAATTGAGCCTGGCAGTATCTCTCTTCTTCACCGCTGGTGGCCAGGTGGAAATGAAGACCGGTACCAAAACGGTCCGCCAGGGCCAGCTCCATTTCGATGGCTTCCAGGCTGTTATCCACAAAAAAAGCGTGCGGGCCAACCCAGCCCTGCAGGCGCTTATCTCCCTGCACAGAGCTGATAAAAGCTGAGGCCGAATCCAGTTCACGCTGCCTGGCACCCGCATCCCCCAATTCAACAATGCCGTAAGCGAGCGCAGCCCGCATGCCGCTCTGCCGGACAGCCGGCAGGACCCTGTCCATAAAGAAATACTGGTCAGCAAAGGACGTTGTACCGGTACGGATCATTTCTGCACAGGAGACCAGGACTGCCGGGGGCACCATATCGCCATCCATCACAGCTTCCAAAACCCGGATTCCAGCGTACCAGCCCTCAAAAGTAAATAATGAATGTTCCTCCGCCATTCCGCGGAACAACACCATCGGGGTATGCGTGTGAGCATTAACCAGCCCGGGCATCACAAGCCGGTTAGAAAGATCTACGATCTCATCATATACCCGGTTTTGAATTCCAGGCATCCCAGACTGTTTATCAAGACGACCGGTTTCAATGATCTGATCATTTTCAAGGACAACATAACCAGGCGCAAATATTTCATCATTTTTATTCAATGTAACCAGTATGCCAGCCTTGATCAGGGTTGTGCTCATAATTGATTCTCCATAAATTGATCCATTCACCGATATATTGAAATATTTACAGGGAGTAGCGCGGGTTGGAACGGAATAATGTTTCCAGTTCCGCATCACCTTTTACCGCACGGCTCATCAGGCTGCGTCCATGTTCTTCGATCTGTAATGCAAGTTCTTTCTCATTAGCGGTTAGCAGCTGTCCTTCCTGCACAACCATTTTTCCATTGACGAATACTGTGTTTACATCCCGGCCATTGCAGCAATAAACAATATTATCCAGAAGGGAGTAAGCCGGAGCGGTGGGCATCCGGTCAAAATCCAGCAGGATCATGTCTGCCAGGTATCCAGGGGCAAGTGTACCCAATTTTCCTTCCATACCGATGGCTGCTGCAGCCTTCACAGTAACCATCTCCAGTATCTTGCTGGAAGGCATTGCCAGCGAATCACCGGTCATCTGTTTTTGTGCGGCGCCGGCAATTCTCAGCTCACCGGTCAGGTCCATGACATTGTTGGCTGTTACGCAATCGGTTCCGATCAACACATCCGCCCCGCGCTGTATCAGCTTCCAGGCCTGCATCGGATGCCCGCCCAGGGAATGTCCCATCGGGCAGTAGACCGGGTGTGCTCCCGATTTTGCCAGCAGGTCGATCTCACCTTCTGAAATAAAGATGCAATGCGCTGCCAGAACATCTTTATCCAGGAAACCAATCTCTGCCAGGTATTCCACGCAGCCCAGGCCGTGTTCATCCTTGATGTAAGAACGTTCCCGCGGGCTTTGTGCCAGGTGCAGGTGCAGACCGACGCCTTCATCTGTTGCTGTCTGCCGTAGTTTTTCCAGCCAATCAGTAGATACCGTATCTGAAGCATGCGGGGCCAGCCAGGGGATCACCAACGGATTTTTTCCCTTCCATCGGCGGACAAAATCGATTCCTTCCTCCAGCTCTTTTTCGCCGGTCATTGGTCCCAGCCGGCTCATCAGCGTGTGCCCGATCACCGCTCGTAACCCGAGAGAAATAACAGCCCTGGCCGTTTGCTCAGAGTAAAAATAATGATCCAGAACCGTTGTTGAACCGCCCAGCAAAGCTTCGGCCCCGCCAGCCATTGCACCTGCATAGACATCCTCGGGGGTCAGGTTCTTTTCCACCGGCCACATCACGCGGTACAGGCCTTCTGGTATTGCCAGCGTGATTCCCTTTTGCAGGCTCATCGGGATATGCGTATGGCAATTGATCAGACCGGGCAAGGCAACTTTGCCGCTCGCATCCACTCGTTTTGCGGCAGGATACTTGACACGTAAGGCTTCGGTTTCTCCTATTTCAGCTATCTTTTCATCCTGTATGGCAATACTGGTATTAAAAAGGATGTCCCGTTTTGAATTCATTGTGACCACTGTTGCATGTTCGATCAACCATTCAGTACTCATGATTTACTCCAATTTCTTTCCCTCAGCCGGGAAAATGATTAAGGTTGTATGTATACGCTAAACTGAACCAATTTTACGTCAATGCTGGGTAAATTGCTTCCCCAGCCTGTCTTCATCTGACATGGATGAACCGGAAAAGAACATGCGCATACTCGGAAGCGCACATATCAGAACGATCAGTTCAACCAGCAAATCCACCAGTGGCCGCGGGACGTTTGTGATCCACGAGGCATTCATGGCACCCGACTGCAGCCCTCCCAGGACAGCTGCTGCAACCGCTGACCCGATGAAGGTGTTACCGCCCACAAGGGCCAGTATCAACCCGTTATAACCGACCGAGATGGTCCCGGAAGCGTTTTCCCGCCAGACACCCATCACTTCGGTTGCTCCACCCAGGGCTGCCAGTGCACCGCTCAACATCATTACCAAAATAAAGCTTTTTTGCGAGGATATCCCGGCAAAATCTGCCAGGGAATGATTGGCACTCGACATGCGGATCTCGTATCCAAGCTTTGTACGGTGAAAAACCACGGCCAGGAATATTGCCATGCCGATCGCCAGGAATATACCGGTATTTGCATGGGTTCCTGTTCCTATCCTGCCATTCGTCAATTCACTGAACTGACTGAGCTGCGCCCAGGGCTGAATACCCTGATCACGGGATGCACTCCTAATTATTCTAAAAACCGGTATAGAAAACAGGATCGTCAACAGCGAAGGCATGATCATATTGGCGATCATACCGGTGATCACTTCACTGATACCGGACATGATTTTAAATATTGCAGGCACAAGACCAGCCAGTGCTCCAAAAATCGCACAGAACAACAAAACGATCGGGACTGCAAAACCTTTCGGCATTTCAGGGATCACGCCGGAGACCAGCGCAGCAATCGCACCCCCCACCATAAATTGGCCTTCCAACCCCATATTGATAGCCCCGCCCTGGAATGCCAGCGCAGCTGCCAGGGAAGCAAGGATGAGCGGAGTCGCCCGCTGCACAGCGATCATAATACCGAGCGGGGTAAAAAATG
>CAZBRI010000225.1:0-5667 GCA_964494055.1 uncultured Anaerolinea sp. | reverse complement strand
GCTCATCACATCCATACCGGGCAGCTGCAAGTCCAGAAGTGCCAGGCGGATGGGGTGACCCTCATCGGCTGCGTAATTCAGACTCTCGATGGCTTTATTCTGGTCATGCACCACATCCACCTGCAGACCCAGCTGATTGAGTTTGGCTTTCAAAATTTTTGAGCCAGTGTTTTCCTGGTGCAACAGTAAAACACGCACATCCTTGAAAACAGGCAGCAATTCATCCGTTTTGTGCTTTTCATCCTGCATATGCAGCCGGACCGTGAACCAAAACTCCGAGCCCTGGCCCACACTGCTTTCCACACCAATGCTTCCGCCCATCAGTTCCACCAGCTGCTTGCTGATGGCCAGCCCCAGGCCGGTACCGCCGAATTCACGGGTGACCGATGCATCCACCTGGGTAAACTTATTGAACAGGATTTCCAATTTTTCCGGCGGTATACCGATGCCGGTATCTTTGACCGAAAAGTGCAGCTCCACCATCCGTAAACCGGCAGACGCACCGTCCAGAATTTTGCTCACATCAAAGCTGGCGGGGGTCGTACTGCCGATCACCTCAGGCCGCCAGGTGACACTCACCAGCACTTCACCCTTATGCGTAAACTTGACTGCATTCCCCACCAGGTTGGTGATGACCTGTTTCAAACGCGCCTGGTCACCCACCAGCAGGGTCGGCAGCCCTGGGACCGTTTCACAATACAGCTCAAGGTTTCGTTCATACGCACGAACCGCCAGGCTGCCCATCAATTCATCTAAAGTCTCCTGCAGGTCAAAAGGCATGCTTTCCAGCAGCAGCTTGCCAGCTTCTATCTTGGAGAAATCCAGGATGTCGTTGATCAGTGTCACCAGCATCTTGCCGCTCGAATTGACCGTCTCAGCATAACGGCGCTGTTCGCTGTTAAGAGGTGTATCCAGCAGCAGGCTGGTCATACCGATCACGCCGTTCATCGGCGTGCGGATCTCATGGCTCATATTGGCCAGAAAGTCACTCTTGGCTGCATTGGCCCGGTCAGCTGCCGCAGCGTACTCATTGGCCATGATGATCGATTCTTCCAGCTGCGCATTGGTTTCGTAAAGTTCTTTCTCGGCCCGCTTGCGTTCAGTAATATCCACCAGGGAGATCATCACCCGTGATAATTCTTCTTCAAAACCGGGCAGGGCAGCAAAATTCAGGCTGACTGTCAGCAGATTCCCGCCCAGGGTCCGGTTGGCCGTCTCAAGCTCAAAGCGCTTGACACCATAGGCTATCATCACCAACTCCTGGATAAAGGTCGAGTTGGCACTCTTTGGAAAAATCAGATCAAGCGATTTTAGCAGCTCTTCCTTGCTGGAGGCTTCAAACATCACAAGCGTTTTCTTATTCACATTCCTGATCTTAACCAGCCGGATACATTCTTCAACCACCTGCGGATGATCCCTGAAGTATTGATCAAAATCCTTGACCCCATCCTTGATCAATTCTTTTATTCTTTCCTGCACGCCGGAATAATCCTCTTCCCAGAGTGAAATGGGAGAATCTTCGAAGAGTGTGCGGTACTGCTGCTCGCTCTCTTTCAGCGCAAGCTCAATTTTCTTGCTGTCACTGATATCGCGCGAAACGCCTACCAGGGTCACATTACCATCTGCGCCAATGACCGGTGTTGCGGATGCCTGGTGCCAGTGCCAGCTGCCATCTGCATGCCTGAAGCGGTACTCGGGCAGTATAAAAGGCAAATTAGCCGCAACCATTTTCTCGTACTGCGCCAGGACAGCCGTTTTATCTTCCGGATGGATCAGTTCTGTAAAAGATTCATTGATCAAAGAATCAGCATTGAAACCTGTGATCCGGTTAAATGACGGAGATGCGTAAGTGAACCTGCCGCGGTTGGCCAGCGACCAGATCAGGTCAGATGAGAAATCCACCAGCATGCGGAAGCGTGATTCACTGGCCTGCAGTTGAACTTCTGCCTCTTTTAATGTCGTGATGTCTTGCATGGTCCCGGAAATGCGCAGCGGTATGCCGTCATCACCCAACACCATACCGCCCATTACCTGTACATATTTGACAATACCGCTTTCCAGTAAAATGCGGTGTGTTATAACATTTCTTTTTCCCGAGCCGTACACCCCATCAAACGCGTTTTGAACAATCTGCCGATCATCCGGGTGTGTGTGTAAAAGATAAGATTCATTATCAACTTTGAAATCAGCCGGATCCACTTCAAAAATACGGTAGATCTCATCCGTCCAGGTTGTCTTATTTGCTGCAAAGTCGAATTCCCAGCTTCCAAGTTTGGCAATCGCCTGGGCATTCTTCAGTTTTTCTTCTTTTATCATCAATTCATATTCAGCTTTTTTCCTGTCTGTGATATCGATCATCACAGTCAGGAACATTTTTTTATTACCGCTGTTGACAACTTCACCAGAGAAGAGACCATCAATGATCTGTCCATCCTTGCATTTGATCTGCAGCTCCTGGTTACTCGCTTTGCCATAATTTTTTAATTGCAGTGCCACTACAGCCTGCTCTTCCGGATTAATAAACAATCCAAGCTGTGCACTGGTTTTTCCAATCACCTCATTATATGCATAGCCTGTGGCTTTCAGAAATGCCTGGTTGGCATCAATAAAAACTCGGGTATCCACATCTGATAATGCCATCAGGCTCGGATTGTTCCGGAACAGACCTTCAAACCGATCAAGTGCTTCCTGTTCCGCAGACAGGTCCTCAGAGATGCTGAAGACAGCCGGCTCTCCGTTCCACTGCCCCAGCCACATGCGTGTTTCCAGCGGCATGGAGTAACCTTTTTTGTTAACCATCGGCAGCACAAAACTGCTGCTTCTCCCTGCCAGCAGTGCCAGCCGCTTCTCATGATATTCAACCCGCTTATCTGCTTCATAAAGCAGCTGAACATTTTTACCGGTGAGTTCTTCCATTTGGTAACCCAGTTTTGCTCTAACAGCCGGGTTAACTGAAATAATCATATCTTCCAATGAACAGATAATGATCAAATCATCGACCGTTTCAAAGAAAGCGCGGAAGTTGCTTTCATTCTCAGCCAGGGCTTTTTCCACCCGCTTGCGCTCGCTGATATCCAGCAGGAAGCCGCGCAAACCAACCGGCTTTCCGTCCTCGTATATCACAGTGGAGGATGATAAGGTTTCGAAACGGCTGCCGTCTTTTGACACCGCCGTAATTTCAAGCATTCCATTCTGTGCACCTTGCAGTCTTTCCTTCACCCTTTTTTCCACAAGCGGGATGTGCTCAGGGATGATCATATCCTTAAAGTTAAAACCATTTTCCAGGTCCCCTGCGGTCAGACCTGTTTTCTCAAGGCCATGCCGGTTGAGGTAAGTGAGCTTTCCGTCCAGGGTCATCTCAAAGATCGACTCAGAAAAGATCTCAGCCAGGCCCTTGAAGCGTTCTTCGCTGCTCTTCAATGCGGCTTCAGCTTCCACTCGCAGCGAAACATCTCTCAGGAAAATCCCCCCGACCATCCTGCCATCCTGGCCGGTAAAGAAACTGGATGACACTTCAGCATAGAAGCGGCTGCCGTCTTTGCGCCGGCCCATCAAATCACCTGTAAACACCCCGTCCTGTAATCTTTTTGACACGGCAGCTTCCAGCCTTGCATCCTGCACGTCAAACAGGTCATCCCGTCCCAGCGCTGAAAATTCCTGGGCGTCGTAACCGTACAACCTGCAGGCTGCCGGGTTTGCAGAACTTACCCTGCCATCGTAGAGAGTAAAAACAGCATCCATACTGTTTTCAAACAGCATGCGGTAGCGCTCTTCACTCGCCCGCAGCTTCTCTTCTGCTGCCTTGCGGGCACTGATGTCCCTGGCAATGGCTGTTAAATATATCTCACTCCCGATATTCCAGGTCGCCAGTGAGATTTCCAGGTGCACAATTTCACCGCTCTTAGTTCTTCCCTGGGCTTCGATTGTTCGTTTTTCAACTGACCTGTCTACTGCAAGATCCAGGTTACGATCCGTGAATTGATGCAGGTCGGAAAACTCATGCGGCATCAGAATGTTGATCGGCTTCTGCAGCACTTCATCTTGATCATAATTAAATATCCGCCGTGCACCATCGTTCCAGCTAACGATCAGACCGTTAATATCTATGGTGACAATGGCTTCCTGGGCTGTCTGTGTCACGGCTTTATAACGGGCTTCGCTGGTCTTCAAAGCATGCTCTGCCGCCCGCAGATCGGTCATATCAATTGAAAAACCTGCCGTTAATTTCCTGCCATTCTGTTCAAACGGGAATTTGATATTGGTATAACTCCGGCCGTTAAACACCTCATCAGTGCGGACAATTATTCCGCCCTCAACAACAGCGATATCATCTATGGTCATCTGCCGCGCAAGGTCAGCCGGGAAGATCTCTTCATTTGCGTAGCCAGCCATTTTTGAACCCGGGATACCAAGCATTTCCTGGTAATTTTCACTCGCCATCCGGACGACACTCCGCCCGTCGATAATCTCTTTTATGAAAAGATAAATTGGAGAATACAGCATTAAAGAATTTAACAGCGCGGTACTTTCCTTCAGCTGGTCTTCAAGTTTTCGATTCGCAGTGATATCTCTGATTGTAAGACCGATACTCTTCCGGCTGCTGCGATCAGTGAACTGACTGGTTGTAACATCGAGCAGGATGGCTGTTCCATCCGCCTTTCTCGTCCAAATTTCAGTATGCTGGTTACTCCCGCTGTGCAGCAGCTCCTGTACTGCGATCGTCTGCCTGAGCTGGTCGCCAGACGGCTGCCTGCTTAGAATATTCAATTCAGACCCGCTGCAGCCAAAAATTTTCTCAGCAGCCGGGTTGGCAGAGGTGATGACCCCGTCTTCATCCATTAACAACACGCCATCCAGGCTGTGATCAAACAGCTGCTGGTAGCGGTCTTCGCTTTCGACCAGCGCGCCTTCGATTTCTTTTCTGGTGCTGATCTCCTGGATAATTCCGTTCAATCCTACAGCTTTTCCTTCGATGAATTTCATCCTGCCGGATAATGCCGCCCAGCGGTAACCGCCATCCGGGTTCATCACCCGGCATTCAAAGTATGTGTTCTCATTCCCTTGTTCAGATGCAGCCTTTGTCATAATTTCTATAACCGCTGCCAAATCATCCGGATGTATTCTTTCTGAAAGTTCCCAGTTATTGAACATGCGGTCTTGCTTTTCCCCCCAAATTTCGCGTGCCATCTCATCCATATACACATTTCTATTAATGAGATCATAATCAATCACGCCAAAACGGGCAGAGTCTTTTGCAATTTGCAGGCTATGTTCGCTTTTCAGGCGCGCTGTCTCTTCAAGATTGCGCTCCACCATTAAGCCTACCTGCCGCAGGTACACCTCCAAAAGTCTTCCAGCTGTAAATTCTTTTCCTTCTTCCATGATGATCGTGAAATCACCAAAGACCCTGTTGTTAAAGGTGATCTTTGCAACAGCCACCTGTCCAGCCTTGAAGAACTTTATAACTTTTTCCATCAGAGTGGATGGAACATTATCAGTCGGGATGGCGGCAAGTGATGGGAAAACGGTGATCGTTTGATCTTGAATACTTTTCTCACGGGTGATATCAAACGGCCACTTCTTTCCAATCAGATCAAAACCGAGTATTGCGCCTGCCTGTATCAATTTTTCACCAGCGCCGGCCACTGCCCTGGTCTGAAGCGTGTT
>CAZBRI010000224.1:0-5704 GCA_964494055.1 uncultured Anaerolinea sp. | reverse complement strand
AGATAGCTTCAGGTGACTGGAGTTCAGACGTGTGCTCTTCCGATCTGTAGGTACTCCGGTTTCCGGCGGCCTGACATACCGAGAAGCCCACCTGGCCTGTGAAATGATTGCAGAAACCGGCAAGTTGATCGGTATGGACCTGGTAGAGGTTAACCCGATCCTGGACCATCAGAATCAGACTGCTGAACTTGCCGTTGAGCTGGCTGTCTCAGCACTGGGCAGGCGGGTCTGGCAGGATTAGCATATTCAAGAAATTTATAATGTCATGGAAATTGAAAGTACAGGAAAAATCATGGAAAACCCCACTTTAGCAGATATCGAACGTCTCGCCCGGCAGTCAGGCAAGATTTTGTACGACAATTACGAAAAAGACCATCAGGTTAATTACAAGGGTATCATCGATCTTGTTACCGAAGTCGATCATGCTTCTGAGAAATTCCTGATCTCAGAGATCACCAAACAATTCCCGGGGCACAGTTTCCTGGCAGAAGAATCAGGGGCAAGCGCATCCGGTTCGGATCATTTATGGATCATTGATCCGCTGGACGGGACAGTCAATTATGCGCACGGGGTACCAATGTTCAGCGTCTCGATCGCATATTCATTCAGGGAAAAGGTAATGCTTGGAGCGGTGTATGATCCAATGCGGGACGAGATGTTCAGCGGTGAACGCGGCAAAGGCTCGTGGCTGAACGGGCGGAAGCTAAAGACGGGCAGTGTTGAGGAACTTCAAAGAAGCCTGCTGGTGACCGGTTTCCCCTATGATTCCTGGAACTCAAAACCAAATAATTTTGATTACTTTACCAAACTTGGAAAAATGACACAGGGAGTCCGGCGTTTTGGCTCTGCTGCCATCGATCTGAGCTACATTGCTGCCGGCCGGCTGGATGGTTACTGGGAATTCTCGCTGAAACCATGGGATGTGGCAGCTGCCGGGCTGATCGCCGAAGAGGCCGGTGCACTGGTCACCAACATCAAGGGCGAAACTGATTATATGAATTTTCCGCAGTCCATCGTGGCAGCCAACCCAATTCTGCATGCTTTGTTGATCGGGCAATTACAGTAAACAGGTATAAAAAATATTGTAAAACAGTGAATATATATAAACCTACAGCGGGGTTTATCAAGTAAAAATTGGTATAGGCAACATATTGACATTTCGTAATATGTTGATATACTTCGCGCATAATTTTTTCCAATACTGGTATTAATTTATCCAATCAGCCTGTGAACTTTAATCGTATGACTGCAAAAAAGGGAAAAAAGCATATAGATCAGCATTACCCGGCTGTTGAAATCAAAGACATCCAGGTCAATACTAAGAAATATTGAGATCAATTTATCAAGCTGGCTTCATCATCTCCATCCGGAAATCAGATAGTCCCTTCAACGGTGATGAAGAAACAAAACTGTATTCAAACAACAATACAAATTTACACCGGAGAAAATCATGCTTGAGCAAACAAGACCCTTTCAATTTCTGGCATCCGAATATGATTCCCAAAGCACTAAAAATAAACACGGGAAAAAATCGATTTCATCCCGGGTGCAAAATTTGCTGGATGAATTTCACTCAGCCAGGCCGGAAGTATTTGCCGAGCGTGCTGTTTTAGTTACAAGGGCGTATGCCAGAACTGAAGACCAGCCCATGCTTTTGCGCCGCGCCGAAGCCATGGAAGAAATTTTGGGCGGAACAAAAGTAATCATTCGAACAGATGAGTTAATTGTTGGATGTAAAACCCCGGGTATTCTCGGGTCGCCGCTTTACCCGGAGATTGCCTGTGATTGGGTGGAGAATGAGCTGGATTCAATTGCCCTGCGGGAAGAATCACCTTTTAAAGTTAGTGAAGAGACCAAAAAAACCTTAAGAGCGGAAGTCTTCCATTATTGGCACGGGAAACAAGTTTACAACCGTATTATGGAGGATTTACCAAAAGAAGTACAACAAGCCACAGAAGAAGGCCTTTTCTTTCATTATTTCTTAAACCGCAGTATCGGTCACATAACAGCGGATTACGAACGCGTGCTTCTGAAAGGTTTCATGGGGCTCAAAGCAGAAGTTGAAGCAGAACTTGCTTCGATGAATAAAGCTGCCGCCGGCAGCGAAAAGAAGATCCAATTACTTCAATCGATGATCCGTAATTGCGATGCAGCCATGCTCTTCGCAAAACGATATGCAGAAGAGGCAGAACGTCTGGCTGAATTAACCAGCGATTCGCAGCGAAAAGTTGAATTATTCCAGATCGCCGACATCTGCCGCCAGGTACCTGCCCGGCCGGCACGCACATTCCAGGAAGCTCTTCAGTCATTTTATTTTGTGCATCTAATTCTCAATCTTGAGACCAATTCATACGCCATCGGGCCGGGCCGCTTCGATCAATATTTATTCCCGTTTTACCAGGCAGATATTGAAGCCGGAAAATTATCCCGTGAACAGGCAAGGGAGCTTCTTGCCTGCCTGTGGATCAAACTGAATGAATTAACTGTAGTAAAAGAAGGCGGAACCGCCAAGGCCAGTAACACCTACAATGATTTCCAAAACTTGAACCTTGCCGGCCAGACCGTGGATGGTCTTGATGCCAGCAATGATCTTTCTTACCTGTGTTTGGAAGTGACCGGCAGCCTCCATTTACCGCAGCCGCAGGTCTCTGTTCTCATATCAGAAAAGACCCCGGATCGTTTTCTTGACCTGGCCTGCCAGGTGGTGAGTCTGGGCTTTGGTATGCCAGCCATATTCAACGAAGATGAAAAGACACAGGCATTATTGTTAAAAGGAAAAACCCTGGAAGATGCGCGGCGCGGCGGTATCAATGGCTGTGTGGAACTGGTGGTGCAGGGCAAGGATATGATGGCAGCCAGCGGTTATTTCAACCTGCCAAAATGCCTGGAACTCGCCCTGGGAAATGGTACAAACCCGTTGACGGGGACTCAGTTAGGACCAAAAACTGGCAGCCTGGAAGAGCTGAATACATTTGAAAAACTACTTAAAGCCATTCAAGGTCAAATCGCGCACGGTCTCGAGCTAAAGATGACCTATGATGCCATTGCCAGGAAAGTTTACGCTGAATACTGCCCGGTACCTTTTACCTCCCTGCTAATGGATGACTGCCTGAAATCAGGAAAAGATTATCATGATGGCGGCACCCATTACAGTCAGCCGATGGTATGCGGTGTAGGCACAGGGACAATGGCGGATTCCCTGGCCGCGCTCAAAAAATATATTTTTGACGATAAATTCATATCCTTACAGGAATTAATTGAAATATTAAAACTTGATTTTAGCGGAAACGAGCGCTTACGCTTAATGCTGCGAAACCGCTCACCAAAATGGGGCAATGCAGATGATTATGTGGACACTTTAGCCCATGACATTGTTGAAATGTTTCAAAATGAACTGGAAAAACACCATGATGAACGCGGGATGCCGTATGCTGCAAATATGATTCCGACAACTACTCATATTTGGTTTGGTGATCTGACTGGCGCAACACCTGACGGTCGTTTTGCCCGAACACCACAGTCTGAAGGAATATCCCCCGTACAGGGTATGGATCGCAACGGGCCAACCGCTGTAGTACGCTCAATGGCCCGTTTGGACCATGCCCGGAGCTCCGGCACCCTGTTTAATATGAGATTTCATCCGTCTGCCTTATCAGGTGAAGTTGGTTTGCAAAAATTTGCCGGCCTTGTCCGCACATATTTTAAATTAGGCGGGCATCACATGCAGTTCAATGTGCTCTCATCCGAAACTTTACTGGCAGCCCAGCAGCACCCGGAACAATACCAGGACCTGATCGTACGGGTGGCAGGTTACAGCGATTATTTCTTGAGGCTCAGTCATGACCTTCAAAATGAAATAATTTCCAGGACCGAGCATGGATGGCAATAACAAAACAGAAGACCATAATTTAACCGGCTGGATATTTAACATCCAACGCTTTGCAGTTCATGATGGACCGGGCATCCGATCAACCGTTTTTTTGAAGGGTTGCCCGCTGAATTGTGCCTGGTGCTGTAATCCGGAGTCGCAGGATAGAGAAGGTTTGATCTTTTTCTGGCCGGATCGCTGTATAGACTGTAAAACCTGTCTCGAAAAATGTCCTGCATCAGCAATTTCGGCAGAATCTGCCCGTAAAAAAACAATTGATGCACAGCTTTGCAATCTCTGCGGGGTGTGTGTCGATGAATGCTACGCAGGGGCCTGGGAAAAAATCGGCACGAAGCAGTCAGCCAAAGAAATCCTGGATAAAGTAGAAGAAGACCGCAGTTTTTATGAACAATCCGGCGGCGGGATGACGCTTTCCGGCGGTGAACCTTTAAATCAATCTTCGTTTGCCCTTCAACTTCTGAAAGGTGCCAAAGAGCGCGGGATTCGAACCGCGATAGAGACAAGCGGGTATGCCGCCTGGCAGGTCTGGGAACAGATTTTACCTTTTATTGATCTTATCCTGTTTGATGTCAAGGAAATAGATCCAGTTCTGCATAAGAAATTTACTGGAGAAGATAATTCTCTGATCCTTGAAAATCTCAAACGATTGGCGAAAACCGGTAAACCTCTGATTGTCCGCCGGCCTGTGATACCCGGCTATAACGATAACCTGGAGAGCATTCAGTCTTTAGGGAAATTTGTTAAGCAATTGGAGACAGTCGAAGAGATCGATCTCCTGCCATATCACCGCATGGGTCAGAATAAATACAAACAGTTAGGCCAGGAGTATGTCATGGGTGATACACCTACCATGCTGGATGATGAAGTCACCGGCCTACGAGAAATTCTTACATCATATGGATTAAAGGTAAAGATTGGCGGATGAGCATCCAGGCAGGAAACCGATTCCACTCCAAGGTTTTTTAATCCAAGCATGACCGGCTTTATTTCAAAAAAAAGTGTAAAAAATAATATGAAAATCGAAAATCAATTGAAAGCCCTTAATAATCCTATTCGTTTAAATATTCTAGAATGGCTCAAAAAACCCTTAGATAATTTTCCACCTCATGAAAGCGGATTGAGTTTTGAAATAGGTGTGTGCATTTCATATATCCAGGATAAAGCAGGGATTTCACAATCTGCAACTTCCCAGTATATGACCATCCTTCACAATGCCGATTTTGTTATATCTACCCGCATTGGGAAATGGACTTATTTCAGACGAAATGAAGAGGGAATAAATCAATTTATGAACGAATTAAATGCCATACTGAAAAACACAGGAGATTAGAATGATTGAACGTATTAACCCATTCCAGTTGAAAGCATTTGGATATTATTCACAGGGTGTAAAAATCGACCTGGGTATAAAAACGATGATCCTTGTAGCGGGACAGATTGCTATCAATGATGATGGAACACCTGTTGCACCCGGTGATTTCACGACCCAGACCCGCTTCATATTCAAACGAATCCAACAGATTCTGGAAGCAGCCGGCGCCGGTATCGATGATGTTGTGAAAGCCCAGTTTTTTATTACTGATGTAAATAAATATAGCGAAGTCTCAGCTGTGCGCAACGAGTATTTTGCAGCAGCCCGCCCAGCCAGCCTGATGGTTGAGATCAGCAATACAGTCGCCAAAGGCTGTGACGTCGAAATTGAAGTCATGGCAATGATTGATAATGAGAAGAGGAATTGACCATGAATGAAAAAGTTGCAATTGTCACAGAGATCGGAAGAGCACACGTCTGAACTCCAGTCACCTGAAGCTATCT
>CAZBRI010000223.1:0-5737 GCA_964494055.1 uncultured Anaerolinea sp. | reverse complement strand
ATAGCTTCAGGTGACTGGAGTTCAGACGTGTGCTCTTCCGATCTCATCCGGCCGGAATTCGATCACCATCACTTTTGGAGACAACAAAGCCGTTGGAGAATTGCTAATATCAGGCACATTACCTCGAGTACGAATAAAGAAGAACCATATTTTTGTGATTTATATAAAATAAACTGTTATTGAAAAAATCGAAATTAATCCTGTTTCATCCAGCGATGATCAGTCTTTTTATCCAAGCTGAAAGGTTAATGCAAACAGAATTAACGATCGTGTCCGGCACGCCGTCAACCGCCTGCGATTTCAGGCGCATGTCGATTTGGTCGTTCACATAATCTATGACAACCCACTGATTATCCGTTGTAAAGGCAATTTCTGTTGAAAAAAAGCCAAGTTTACTCAACGATGCTATTTGTGAAGTGATTGTTCTAAGCGGGTCGAGACCAAAACGTAGTACTTCTTCCTCTGTAACAGGGGTGTATATATGAGTGACAGGGCTCCACCAGCATGGGTAAAAATTACCATCACAATAAATGATTCTGAACCAGGCAGCATTTGTTTCCAATTGATGCGGGTTGATCACTTTTTGCAAAAGGTATTTTCTCTGTGGGAATTCCATGCGCCTGTTTAATACTTCTTGAAAAGATGTGGCGTTCATTAACACCCCTTCACCACCGCCGCCATATCCAGGTTTGATGACAAAACTTTCTCCAAGATGAGAAATATCCAGGGCTGGAAGATACTGCTGTTCATGATAGGGAGGCAAAATAACAGTAAAAGGTGTATTCACACCAGCGCTGACCAATTCCAGGTGCATCGTGGCTTTGTCTTCAGCCCAATCAGCTGTTTCTTTTGGGTTAAGCCGTATACATGCATTTTCTTTCGCCCAATCAAAAACAGGTTGAAAATCTGGTTCAAATTCTGTACGGTCGAGGAAAACTGAAAAGGAAATTTCGCTTTGTGTAAGAGAAGGCAAGATTCCGGGTAAATTCAGCCTGGAAACCTGTAAAAAAGTGATATTTCGCGCCTGGCAGGCAGCAGACAGCAGATTAACAAAATCCTGATCATATTCCCAGGACCAGGTGAGACAAAAATCAAAGTGATCCATAATGATTAATTATTATTCCTATTCATATCTTAGCTTACCGGCTGTAACGAATTCGATCCCTTCGGACGGGAAATATTACGAATGAGCTTGAAAAATAAGAAGGAGGCAATGATCCTTCCAACTGCTGAAACGATAAAAATCAAATTATAGCCCCATGTTAGAATAATTCCACTGCCAACCGCTGCACCAGCTGCAAGCGCGACGGTAACCACAACCTGAAAGATGGCTGAGTAGCGGGCACGCAAGTCATCCGGTGTCAATTGAAGCAAAAAATTGAAGGATACAAGCTCAAATGTTCCCCACAGAACACCGCCAAAGAGGTTGAGTAATACCACATGCCAGAGTTTTGTGATAAACAACCACGAAAGAGGCAGGAGCGGCATTAAAAACATGGTTATCATTTGAACAACACCAGGTCCCCATTTATCTGACAACTCACCAACTTTTTTCTGGATCAACATCTTGGTGACATTCGTAGCAACTGCCGTGATCCCAACCATGGCGGCTGTAAATTTCAAATTTTGAACCATATATACATTAAAGAAGGGGCCAGCAACATTTACTGAAAAATTCCAGAGTGCAGAAGCAGTGCAAAAAAACAAAAAAACCGGAGATGAACGCAGATCTTTGATAATATCTGATAAGGAAAACGACATCCCGCTCTTTACCGGCACATTTGCCTGAGGATCTTTGATGCATGTAAAATAATAAGTAGAAATCATCCCCACAATAAAGGATAATGCAATAGCTGCCTGGTAACCCCTGATTGAGCCTATCCTGGTAATAAATTCTCCGATCAGATAGGTTATCACAATACTGGCTGTGACCATGGCGAAGCTGCGTGAACCGAAATAACGCCCCCTTCCGGCCTGCGGCACAATGTCACCTGAAATCGACACCCAGGCCGGGAATGCGATATTACCGGCGGCACTTCGAATAATTGAAAGGAAAATGACCGCCCAGATCAGGATTTGGCCGTTTAAACCGAATGGCAATAACGCCAGCCCCAACAGCATATAACGTGCCAGGTGTCCACCGAACAAGACAGTAATATTTTTACGATGTCCGAATTTTTCGACAAGCAATGCCCCGGGCAAAAGACAGAAGGCAGCTGCGAGGTTGGTTAGTGATGTGTAAAGACCGACCTGTGAACTGGTTGCACCCAGGACTAATAAGTACAGGCTCAGATAATTGATCGGGATGGTATCACTGGCAGCAGAAAATAATCCATCAAACCAGAAATTATTCAGGTTTTGACGTTCTGTTCCCGAGAGAGAAAGTGACCAATCCCCGCCCCGGATAAAAATGCCCATTCTGGTTCTGAGCTGGGTGAAAAAGTTTGAATCTGTCATCTGCGTATTTTTTTACCAATATTACAGGTCTGTAATATTAAAGCCTAATCCAAATGAAGTCAATGAGAAAATAATTAACCCTAATACACATACTAGGGAAATAGATAAAAAAAGTCGTGACGGATAAAATTACATCCGACACATGAGTTTTTAATATCACGAGATGTATAATCTCCCTAGAAAATAACCCCGGAGATCTCGTTGAAACCACTCAGTTTGATATTTGGTTATGCAAAAAAATATAAAGGAGCATTGACCGTGACAGCGGTAAGCATGCTGCTGCTTGTTGGTGCGCAATTATTAATCCCATGGATTGTAAAATTATTGGTAAGCGCTGTGACGGCACCCGGGGCAACCCTGCAAGTCATGGACCTGGTCAGCAGACTGACAATTATTGTTTTGATTGTGTTTATTGCCCGTGCCGGACTGCAATTCCTGCGGTCATACCTGGCTCACCTGGCAGGATGGGGTGTGGTGGCAGATGTTCGTAAATATATATATGAACACCTGCAGCGGCTGTCTCTCAGGTACTATGAGGATAAACAGATCGGGCAATTAATGTCACATGTGATCAACGATACCGATTTGTTTGAACAATTGATCGCACATGCCGTGCCGGATATCATCGTCAACATCATCACATTTGCCGGGGTCACCATTGTGCTGCTCAGCCTGAACTGGAAGCTGACACTTTTAAGCACGATCCCGATCCCCCTTGTATTGTTATCACTTCAAATTTACGCCAAAAGGGTTCGGCCTGCATTCAGGTTCCGACAGAAAGAACTGGGCGATCTGAATGCCATTTTGAATGAAAATCTTTCTGGAATTCGGGAGATCAAGGCTTTTACACGGGAAGAAGAAGAAGCTGTCAGAATAGTTGACCGGATACAAAGTTATTACCGGTCAAACCTGAAAGCCCTCAAGCTGATGGCAACATTCCAGCCATTTGTAGATTTTACTTCCTCGCTAGGTACATTGATCGTGATTTATTTTGGCGGAAAATTAGCCCTGCAAGGAATACTTCCAATCTCTGACCTGGTTGCATTCTTCCTGTATCTTGAGTTGTTTTACACACCTGTGCGAAACTTATCCAGCGCGTGGGAAGCTATTCAAAGTTCGCTGGCAGGAGCTGACAGAGTCGCAGGCTTAATGGCAGAAGATGAAGAGCCCAGAACTTTTCCTGGCGCGATTGCAATCAGCGGCCATGTATCAGGCGAAATATGTTTTACAAATGTCAGTTTTGAATACACAGTTGATAGCCCGGTTTTAGAAAACATTAATCTAAAAATTCCAGCAAGGTCCATTGCTGCACTCGTTGGACCAACCGGTGTTGGAAAATCCACACTTGTCAGCCTCATCCCGCGGTTTTATGATGTCTCAAGCGGGATTATCACCCTGGATGGGAAAGATATTCAAAGTTATACGATGGAAAGCCTGCGGCAGCAGATCAGCATCGTGCTGCAGGATGTTTTTCTATTTTATGGAACCATACGCGAGAACATAGCATTCGGGCGGCCCAATGCCAGTGAGGAAGACATCATCCTGGCTGCAAAAACAGCCAATGCCCACGAATTCATCGAACAAATGCCGGAAGGTTATGAAACCATGATCGGCGAAAGAGGGGTCAAATTATCCGGCGGACAAAAACAGAGGATATCCATTGCCCGGGCTATCCTGAAAGATGCACCGATATTGATCCTGGATGAAGCGACTTCATCGGTTGATACTGAAACTGAAGTATTAATCCAGCAGGCACTTGAACGGCTGATGGAAGGACGAACAACGATCATCATTGCCCACCGATTATCCACCGTCCGTTCTGCTGATAAAATCGTGGTGCTGGATGAGCATACCATCAGGGAATCCGGTACACACCAGGAATTATTAAAGATTGAGGACGGGTTGTATCGCCGATTGTATTCAGTGCAGAAAAACCTGGAACCTTTGATCAGAGCATCACTAAACTAAAACGAACTTATGCCAATCAAACTCGATATTCCTGGGCGAATAAATATTCTGGGTAATCCCGGAGATGCAAATGAAGGAGATTTTGGCGTTCTTTCTGCTGCCGTTGAAATCCGTGCACATGCAGTGATTCAACAAGCTGAAGAAATTGTATTGGAACAAACAGACCCAGGATACAAACCAGTTTTATTTAATAAAAAAGAGTTTCCGCTGGCATACGACGGTAAGTACAACCTTCAAAAAGGTGCGATCAATCGATTGCTGGCATTCAGTCCGGAGTTTTCAGCAAAAATTGAAAAGTACGGATTTCACCTGCAAATACACAGTGATGTTCCACGTCAAAGCGGCCTTGGCGGGTCATCGTTGATCGTACTTCTGACGCTGGCTGGTCTCAGGGAATTGTATGATTTAGACAGGCAAAAACACAACGATTATCTATTATCAGAATTAGCGCAGAGGGTGGAAGCCAAAGAACTGGGCATTGCTGCCGGTTACGCCGACAGGTACGTGCCATTGTTTGGCGGATTGGCTTACGTGGATTATCGCAGCAAACTGAAACAAACAGAAATCCGTGGCGAACCGTTCGCCACCTATGAACGGCTGGATGACCTAGCACCCAAGCTCCGATTCGCTGCGATATCTACAGGGATTAAGCATGAATCAGGGGATGTGCACGGAAGATTGAGACCACAATACCTGGCCGAATACGACAATTGGTCTTTGAATAAAGGTGAAATGCCGCCTATGGTTAAATTCATGAGTGCTGCCTGGGAATGCGGATGGAAAGGTAAAATAGCATTGCTTGAAAATGACCTGGCCGCAGTTGGGCAATTGATGAACAAAAATCATCAGCTTGTGAATGAGATGATGGAATACTGCGGTTTCAAGGATGGGGCAGGATGGGCAAATAACCTTTTTATCAATTCCGCTCTAGAGAATGGTGCCCTCGGCGCAAAACTTACAGGTGCTGGCGGCGGCGGGTCTGTATTTGCCCTGGTGACCGATATAACAGAAACTGGAATAATCAAAGGCTGGGAAGAATTGGCAGCGAAGAATAATTTACAGGATGCGTTGATTTACAGGTTGGAGATCGCAAAGAAAGGGCTGGTCATAAAAAAATGAAAATGCAGGGTGTTATCCTGGCAGCCGGAAAAGGCTCCCGGCTTCATCCGCTGACCCTGGACCGTTCGAAGGCGATGATGCCGATTGCCGGCAATCCAATGATCGATTGGGTGATGGACGGTTTAAAATCGGCCGGTCTCGATGAATTTATCATCGTTGTTCATCCGGATGATCGTGAACTTATTAATTTTTA
>CAZBRI010000222.1:0-5749 GCA_964494055.1 uncultured Anaerolinea sp. | reverse complement strand
GTGGATCTGATGGAACTTCGAATGGAATTCTGGTTATAAAGACAACCGAAAGGGATTCGCCTGGAACATCCACCCCTTCCCAGAAGGAGCGGGTACCAAGCAAAACAGACCTGGGATTTGATTTGAAAGCTTCCAGAAGTGATGCCGGACTGGCTCCTTCACCTTGTTCATAGATCTGAATATCATTTTGATTTAAGCTTTGGGTGATTGCCTGAGAAGTTCTTTTCAAGTGTGCATAGCTGGTGAACAGAACGAGCATTCTGCCGCCGGTCGCCCTGGCTGTTTGAATGATCGCTTTATTTACTGCAGATTCGTAACCGGGTGCATTTGGTTCAGGAATATCATTGGGCAGGTACAAAAGAGCTGAATTTTCGTAATCAAAGGGAGATCCTAGGGTCAGCTCATCTGCTTCGTCAGCAAGGAGCAGATTTCGCAGATAGGTAAAATCACCTGCAGCAGTAAGAGTTGCAGAAGTCAATATAACGCAGCTTTTATCATGCCAGAGATATTTTTCAATCAATGGACCAACCCGCAATGGGGCGGTATTGAGTGTCAATCGGCGATTCATAGGTTGAACTTCAATCCAATAAATAGTGTCAGCGGAAGGTTCGTGGATCATTCCGTTGATTGCACTGATCACCTCATTCATGCGTCGAAGTAATGTGCTCAGGCTATCAACTGAATCTTCCATCATTTCAGCACCATTAGCATACATTTCAGCACAAGCTTTAAACAATTCACTGATGTTTGTGATCAAAAATGACATTGATTCACTTGCTGATCCCCAATTAATTTCCACGTTATCCCATCCAGGTAAGGTTCTGCTGGAATGAAGGATTCTTTCCTGGTATGCGTATTGGGTTGGCGGTTTTCCTTCACGTTGAATGCTGATGAATTCATTCAAGGCAAGGAAGAAATCTTTCGCATAGGTATCGAGCCGGAATGTGATTTCACTGGCTTTTTGGATAATTTGATTGATCCTGGCAAACTCGGTCGGTTTGATCAAATTTCTGGTGCTGGAAATGATATGACCCAAAATGCCATTATTAGAGCCGCCGATCTCCTTCAGCAATAGTTCAAAATCATTCTGGGATAATTTAAAGGATAATGCACCGGTTGTTGCACCTTCAAGGTGATGAGCTTCATCAACGATCAGGTATTGATATTCCGGTAATACTTTACTGCCAGTTGCGATATCAGCCAGCAGCAGGGCATGGTTCACGATCAGGATATGCGCATTTTGGGCAGCCTGTTTCGCCTGGTAGAACGGACAGGTACCGCCCATTCTGCCGGCGCAATTTTCTGTGGAACACAAATCATCTTCGGCTGATAAACGCATCCAGGCTTCTTTTTCTGCTGGGCGGTTTAAATTGATGTCATTCCGGTCCCCGCTGGCACCATTCCAGCTCCATACCAGGATTTTGGCAAGAATCCTCATTTCATCAGCTGTCGATGGTCCATTATGACGCATTATATCGAACCTTCGGGGACAGAGATAATTTGAACGCCCTTTCAAGATGGCTGCCCGCAAATCGATTCCCAGGGCAGCCCGCACGGTAGGGATGTCTTTTTTAATTAATTGATCCTGAAGATTGATCGTGTTGGTTGATACAACCACTCTTGTTTTATTTTGGATCGCAAAATAGGCTGATGGAACCAGGTAGGCGAATGATTTTCCCACGCCTGTACCGGCCTCAACTAATAAATGACCATTGAATGAAAGTGCATTCGTAACTGCTCTGAGCATTTCAACTTGTTCAGGTCTCTGCTCATATGCTTCAAAGTATTTTGAAAATGGGCCGCCGTATTCAAGTGTGGAGGCCATCTCATCCGGGTCGAGGGCTTTTGGTTCTGTAACCGGCCCGAGTGCTTCAAATTTTCCGTTAAATTCAACTTCATGAAAAAAAACAGATTCAGTTTTGGCTTTGACTTTTTTGGCCTGAAGAGGTTCTGCTGCTCGTTGTTTAAAAACACTTTGAAAAGCGAAATTGCCATCCCATGCTATCTGCTCGCCGTGTCTCACAATTTCGGCCAGCAGATCTATCGGCATTTCCATGGCCATTTCATATAACCGGTAATAAACCGCATGGGTTAATTTTGCATCATCCAGCGCACGGTGAGAATTGGGTAATGGAATTCCAAGGGATTTACCTAAAGATGCCAGGTTGTACCTATTTGAATTAGGAAGTATAACGGAAGCCATTTCATAAGTGTCAACAACTTTATTACTGCCAAATATGCGTTGTTTCTGTAAAAATCCAAGGTCAAACCGCACATTTTGACCAAGTATTGGCGAATCACCTACAAATTCAGTCAGGGATTGGATTACCTCAGTGAAGCGAGGCGCTTGCCTTACCATTCCGTCATCGATCCCTGTCAGGGATGTGATAAATTCCGGGATGTGCCTGTTTGGATTTATGAGTTTTGACCATTCATCTTCAACACGCTTGCCATTAAACCGAACAGCACCGATCTCAATGATCGCTTCTTTATTGTTGTCGAGCCCTGTTGTTTCGATATCGATTGAAACTATGGATGTCATACTTTCTTGTATTTCTTTCTTTAGTAAAAATTAGGTTTAAGAAGTTTACCATGAAACAAGCGTTCGAATAATGAAAATGAAATGGTTTTAAAGAACACCAGCCCCGTTGATTTTGGGCTGGGGTTCAGTTATTTTTCTGACTTTATAAAAAGGTTTAGATAATACTCTCTTCGGGAAGGATGCCAAGAATTTTTGAATAATCCTGCAGTAATACAGGGTTTTGTTTGGCAGTTTTTCTCAAGAATTCTTTCAGGTTTTCGATTTTCATAGCCGGAATCGGTGAATCGTTGGCTTCAAGTTCCACCCGGTCATCTGTAAAAACCATGATTGAATTGACAGCGGGCATTGGCGTATCTTTTTCAAGTTTTTTCTGAAGTTCGGAAATCAGGCTTTCCTGGTCTGCTCCAACCTCCATTACTGGATTCCCAAGACCTTCCTGGGCAAATATTTTTAAGTATCCAAGCAGCAATCCGCCGCCTTTTTGTTTCCATTTTCCCTTTTCAAAGGAGATCTTTCCACGCTGATAATATGGTGAAATGATCCATACACCGGCGGGTCCAACAAGCAGGTGGTGAACCGGAGTTAAAAAATGATAAAGTGTGTAATCTTTCGTTAGTCCTTTGAGCGCGGCAGTAATTCTTTCATCAATTCTCGGCCGTCTGCCCCAGCGGTTTCCGAAAAAGATACCCACCTGAGATAACACAAACCCGATGAGCAGTGCAAGAAATGAATACTGAACTAAATCCTTGTACACAAATGAAATATACATGCCAGCTGCCAGGATGGCGAGGGATGCCAGGCTGGTGTACTGACCAATCCTTGCATTACGGTGGATGACTTTTTCGTTGGTTAAAATTTTCATTTTTTTCTCCGGGAATTCCTTTGAAGTATTTCTGATGGATCAAAAATCAGATAAATGCAGGTTTTATTCTTTCTGACTGCCAGTTAATCTTTCCTGAATGGTTGACCGCATTGCGGCTAAAACACCTGATTCAACAGCATTTTTTGCCACACGGATTGAGTTTTTGATGGCACTTTCATCCGACCGTCCATGTCCGATAAATACCAGCCCATTTACCCCCAGTAATGGTGCTGCACCTTCTTCACTGGGGTCTAATAGTTTTTTAACTTCGCCTAAAGCCGGTTTAACCAGCATTCCGCCCATCAGCGCGAGGATACCGCCTTTTTTGATAGATGTCTTGATATTTTCGATGATCAATTTTGCTACAGCTTCAGATGATTTCAACATGACATTTCCAGTGAAACCGTCTGTGATTGCAACATCCACCAGTCCGCCGATTACTTCTTTGCCTTCAACATTTCCATAATAATTCAGACCGGCATTTTTAAGTAAAGGCGTCGCTTCTTTTACAAGGTGATTTCCTTTGCCTTCCTCTTCCCCGTTGGATATCAACCCGACGGATGGATTTTTGATCCCGCGGACTTTTTCGGCATAGATACTGCCCATAACGGCGAATTGCAGCAGATTGATCGGTTCACAATCCGGATTTGCACCGATATCCAGAACAACACATGTTCCTTTTGCGGTCGGAAAGATAGCTGCCAGTCCCGGTTTTTCAACTCCTCTGATTCGTCCCAGCCGGAATAAAGCAGTCAACCAGGCTGCCCCTGTGTTTCCTGCAGTAACAAAGGCATCCGCTTCACCTTTTTTTACCAGGTCTATTCCAACAGCCATGGAATTTTTTGAATCTTTATGCCTTGCTTTAAATGCCAGCGCTTCACCTTTATCTTCCATTGTAAGGATATCTGGGGCGTGTACAATGCGGATGGGGAGGTTTCCGGGTTTTTGAGCATCCAGGATAGGTTTGATCTGATTTTCATCACCAACCAGTATCACTTCAATGCCGTATTCTCGTGCAGCCATGACTGCTCCGGTTACATCCGGGGTTGGATGATTGTCGCTTCCCATTGCATCAAGAACGATTCGGATCATAGTTTTCTCCATGAAAAATTACTGGATTTCCGGAAATTCTGAACAGTCTCCGGCTTGTAAAATTTGAGATTCAAATTGCTGATGGGTAAAAGTTGTTAACCATGTATTCCAGAAATCATCTGGAACGTTTCGGTAATAAACTGCAAGAAAGACATTTTTACCTTCTGCATTTTTACCATACCAAAGTGACGAAAATACAGCTGGCCACACACCGCTTATTGATCCGAGAGTAGAAAACTTCTTAGTATTCTCAGGATTCACTTTCATCGGCCATTCAAGCTGTTTCCGCATAATTTGCTGTTCGTCAGCAGTGAAACCTGGTTCAAAACCATAGGCTGCCATCATGAGCTTTACCATATCATTAATCGAACCCTGATCACCAATTTTACCAACGACTTCTTTTTGTATATACGTTGGTGCTAAATTGACGTATTTTTTCTGGTAATCAATTTCCGCTTCCCGCCAGCCGGGATCAAAAGCATATAAGCTGGCTAATCTTGCCTCTTCTTCGCGGATTTCAGGCGAAGTCAATTCTTCCTCGGCATATATACCGGTTTCATGATTGTTCATAAAAAGGTATAAGCCCAAAAATGATTGCGGACGATATATTTTATCAAGTCCGGCAGAGTTTGTGATATTTTCATATGCCTGTTCGGGCATGCGGGATAATAAATAATCAAAAGCTGCATTGGATCCATAAGTAGTCATCCCCGTTACTACATCATCAAGTGTAATTCTATCTTCTCTGCCTGTTATTGATTTGATAAATGCATCGTGTGCACCACCGTCGGTTCCTGCCAAATAATAACGATTAATTTCTTCCAGGGCGACCGTTTCAGATGATTTCAGATTTCCTGCGGCTGCTTCTTTCGCATATGCTCCTAGAAGAACAATTTTCATTGTGCCGGCCAGGGGAAACAAACTGTCAGGTTGATGTTTATAGAAATTATTCGGATTGCCTGGTTCAATGCATAAGATGGAAACATCCTGGCTGTGAGTTTTGATGTAATTTTTTACTGCAATGGGAGATGTATACCGAAAATTGGAAGTAAATACAAATGCAGCGATCGCAGCCCCGAAAATTATAAGAATGGCTAATAAGATCGGTTTCGTTTTAAGCTGCATTTTGACCTTTTTGATGAATTTGTGCCGTTTCGCTTGACAGACGACCGAAGGTGATTATAATACGTCCTTGCTCGCGCTGGTGCTGGAATTGGCAGACAGGCATGGTTGAGGGCCATGTGCCGCAAGGC
>CAZBRI010000221.1:0-5752 GCA_964494055.1 uncultured Anaerolinea sp. | reverse complement strand
CCAAGTTATGAGCATTTGATGAATGATATTACCGATTTCATTGCAGATGCTCAGAAACGTTATCCCGGATTACCGGTTTTTCTCTATGGTCACAGCATGGGCGGGAACCAGGTGATAAATTATGCCCTCAGGTCTCCCGGGATTTTAAAGGGTGTGATTGCTACCGGCCCGTGGTTAAAGCTTGCTTTTGATCCGCCGGCAGCCCAGGTTATGGTCGCAAAACTGCTCAATGGTATAGCGCCTTCATTCTCGCTTGCGAGTGGTTTGAGCCAGAGTGCATTATCGAGAGATCTTGAGGTTGTAAAGAAATATGCAGCTGACCCGCTTGTCCATGACAAGATTTCAGTCAGGTTGTACACATCCATGTACGGGAACGGTTTATGGGCCCTGGAGCATGCCTCTGATCTGAAAATTCCGATGTTGTTAATGCACGGCTCAGCCGATGGGTTGACTTCCGCAAAAGCTTCGGAAGAATTTGCGAGGAAAGCGGGTAAGCTTGTAACCCTTCGCATCTGGGATGGTTTTTACCATGAGATACATAATGAACCGGAAAAATTTGAGGTTCTTCAAACCATTGTGTCCTGGCTTGATCAGCAGTAAGCCGGGATCGGTATCTGTAATATAAAGAATGTATTTACACACCTCGCCAAAAGCGAGGTGTGACTAATTAATACAATTCTTATCTGAAATTACTGGACAAAAGCAACTGAACATGGCACAATCCAACAATAATTAATATTATGAAAGTAAAAGGATGGAGTTAGCATGAGTAAGCGACAGGAAATGCGTGATAAGCGCGCCAAACAGGAACGAAATCAGAAGATTCTGGTAATAGCGGGTGTGGCAGTCATTGCCATAGCTGTTGCATTATTATTAATTCTGCCGTCATTAAAGCCGGTAGGTGAAATTGCATCTCACCCGCTGATGAACCGTCCCAATGTAAAATTTAATGGGATGGGTGATCCAAACGCAAAAGTAAAGATCATTGAATATTCTGATTTTCAATGTCCATACTGTGCGAAATTTGTATCTCAGACAGAACAGCAATTGATTGATGCCTATGTCGCAACCGGGAAAGTATATTTTGAATATCACTCATTCGGTGATTTTATCGGTCCGGAATCTGGCCGCGCTGCTGAAGCTGCTTACTGTGCCGGAGACCAGGAAAAGTTTTGGGATATGCATGACATCATTTTTGCCAATCAAAAAGGTGAAAATGCCGGCGATTTCACTGATGCGCGATTGGTTGCTTTCGCGGGTAAATTAGGTCTTGACAGCAGTAAGTTCAATGACTGTTTCAATAATGGAAAATACAAATCACAGGTCAGCCAGGATGGTGTGGATGCCCAGGCAGCTGGTGTGAAGGCAACACCTTCTTTCACAGTCAATGGAAAATTAGTGGAAGGGGCCCAGCCGTTTTCAGTTTTTCAAACTGAAATTGATGCGCTCCTGAAATAAGAACTTCAAATCAAAAAGCCGCCCATTAGGCGGCTTTTTGATTTGCTTATTTATTGTAAAAAATATTGAATCGGCAAAAATCACTTACCCGTCATTTTCATTATGATGTCGAGCACATACACGATTACGGGGGCGATCAATAAAGCAGGCAGAAAATTTCCTACCCGGATCTTTTTGATTTCCAGGATGTTGCTGATACCGATCCCCATTAATAAAACGCCGCCGGTGGCGGTCATTTCATTCATCATGCTTGCATTTATGACTGAGTTCAGCTGGGCGGCTAAAAGGCTGATCGTACCCTGGTAAACAAGTACTGGAATAGCTGAGAAGGCCACTCCGATGCCCAGGGTCGAAGCAAATGCGATGGAGATAAAACCATCCAGCACAGATTTGATGGATAAGGTCAGGTAATCCCCTTTTAATCCATCACTGATCGCACCGAGGACAGCCATCGGCCCGGTGCAGTAAAGAACGGAGGCTGTGAGAAAGCCGCGCACAAAAATGCTCGAGCTGCCATTTGAATCGCCGGAAAGACGTTTTTCGAGAATCACCCCGAGTTTTTGCAGGGCGTCTTCTATCTTCATCCATTCACCAAGGATCGCCCCAAAAATAAGCGCACCCAGCACAACGAGAGAATTTTCGGTCTTCAGAAACATCTGTATCCCGACAGCTGTTGTGAATAAACCCATTCCGGCAACAACACTCTTCTTAAGGTTTTCTGACAATCGGGAGCCGAAAATAATACCCATCGCGGACCCCAGGATAATTGCTATGACATTGATGATTGTTCCTATCATTTTTCCTTCGCTATTCTTGTGATTTGTCCGGCGTGATGATTCTCTAGCAGCTCAAGTGCAAAACAAAGAGAAGACAAACGATTAATATATGCCAGCAGGGAAGGATTTTCAATACCGCCTGCAATATATAACTCAGCCATCCGGCGTTCAGCTCTGCGAATGATTGTGCGGGCCAGCCCCATTGCAGCGCTTGATGGTATCTCACCCGGCAGAATAAATTCATGCGGAATTTCTATTTCGCTGGTAATCAGATCAATCTGAGTTTCGATCCAGTGAACACGTTCTTCATCGATTGACCGGAATTTTTCCGCATTTTCTGGTGTTGCGCCAACTTCAGCCATTAAACGGTAAAGATCCCGCTGGACGATTACTATTAATGGGCTGATTTGCGGAGTGTTGGCACTGGCACGTGCCAAACCCAGAGCTGCGGTAGCTTCATCAAGCGCCCCGAGCACTTCAATCCGCAGGTCAAATTTTGGAACCCGTCCTTCACCAAGCAGCCCGGTATTCCCTTCATCACCTGTTTGTGTATAAAATGGAGACATGCGCGCTATTATACTCGACCAGCCAGAGCATTGAGCATGTTTTTTTAAAGGGACCACTTGAGCCAGTAGTTTATAATTATTTCTCAAATAAACGAATAAGCCCTGTTATTTTTCAGACAAGCAGATTTTTTTAACCAGTACAAGGAAAATGTGAAAACCAGATATCACCGTGAAATTACAAATGAAGCGCTTGAAGAGTATTGTGTTCCTTCCGTATTGCAGGTTATTGTTGAGGCAAATATCGGTCAGGATTCTTTGATATACCAGTTCGGGCATGATCATTTTCATTTTGATAATAATTCTTTTGCTGCATCCAACCGCTACTGTGAGGATTTGCACCTGGAAACTGTGAACGCTGTCCGGAAATCTGATTATTTTTCGGCCTGGAAATCTTTCGGAAAACTCACCCATACAGTACAGGATCTTTATGCCCATAGTAATTATGTCAAATTGTGGAAACAATCCCGCCCCGGAACAGGAGCTGAGGTTATTGACCCTGTTTCTAATGAAATTTTGGGCAGCATTGATTTACGGTCTGGCAGGCTGTATTACCCGCTGGAGATATTATCGTTTGTAAAACCCCTGCAGCCGTTAGTTTTACCGTTCCTGCCAAAAGATTCTCATGCATGGATGAATATTGATTCGCCTGATAGGCCGGATTATGTTTATGCAAAAAAAGCAGCCATTCTACGGACCTGTTTGGAATTTAACCGCCTGACAGAAGAATTTTCAATGGACGAAAAACAGAAATTTACAGGCAAATAATGTTTTAATACTTGCAGAGTTGGATTTTCGAAAAATCAAAAAAATAGATTTTATATAATGAAAAGGTTATAATCATTCTATGGACAAAAAAACTGAATTAAACAACGCAGTAAAAGACGCTATGCGGTCTGGTGATGAAGTAAGCAAGCGGACTCTCCGGATGGTGTTGGCCGCCATTAAACAGGTGGAAGTTGACAAGCGTATCAGTTTGGATGATCCGGCTGTAATTGCCATCATCCAGAAGGAAATAAAGCTTCGAAAAGAGGCTTTTGAAGAGGCTCGAAAGGCGAACAGAACTGACCTGGCTGATGATGCTCAGTCCGAAATTGATGTGCTGACTGTTTTCCTGCCCAAGGGTTTGAGCACTGATGAATTGCGTGCCATCGTAATCGAAGCAATTAAGGAAGCCGGAGCGGCTGTCCCAGCGGATATGGGAAAAGTAATGAAAGTCCTTCTTCCAAAAATTGCAGGCAGGGCTCCAGGCGACCAGGTAAGTGCAATGGTGCGGGAATTACTACAATAAATATAGTGAAGCCTGAAAAAACACACTGGTGGCAGCGGATCGATCGGCATGATCTGATTGCCTTAATACTTCTTTTGATCACCGGATTCGCTGTATTTGCGATCCTGGTGATACAGATTTCGTTAAGACCCACCAGTCTGCCTTTGAAAGAAGGGCAGGTTTCTTCTCAAGATATTCAAGCCCCAAACAATGCTGAATATATCAGTACTGTGCGGACGAACCAGGCGAGGGATGCTGCGGAAAGATCAGTCTCGCCTGTTTATACAGCCCCGGATCAAAGTATTTCTAGAAGGCAGCTTTCACGTCTGCGGTCGAACCTGGAAGAGATATCAAATATCCGGCTGAACACAGCTGAAACTTTTGACCAGAAGCATGATGATCTTGCCTCGCTTTCCGGTCTTGAACTTGACCCTAAAATGATCGACTCCATTCTGATCATGTCAGATGCCCGGTGGGCTTCGATACATCAGGATGCTTTGAGAGTTCTGGAACAAATTGTAAGGTCGCCCATTCGTGAGGATAATATTGAGTCGGTTCGTAATGGGGTAATGTCCAATGTCAGTTACGCGTTAAGCGATGACCAGTCTGCCATTGTGGTTAAACTTGTTACACCATTTATTGTCCCCAATAGCTATTTCAGCCCGGAATTGACAGATGCTGCCCGTCTTAATTCACGGTATGCAGTTGAGCCGGTTGTTCAAACATTTCTTGCCGGCGAAATTGTTGTTGCACGGGGGAAAGTGCAGACTTCTGCAAATATTGAAGCGCTTGAAACCCTCGGTTTGATTCATCCAGGTAATCCGTATCGCGATTTTGTCAGCTCGGCTGCCATTGTTGTCGTTGTGATGACCTTTCTAGGAATATATTTCCTGAGAAGACGTCCGGCATATTATAACGATGGAAGAAGCCTTGTTTTAATTTCTGTATTGTTAATTTTGTTTCTCGCGTCAGTCCGCTTGATCATTCCGAATCATACGATTCTGCCCTATGTATTTCCATTACCTGCTTTTGGATTATTGATGGCTACCCTTTTTGGACCCGGGGCAGGAATTATTTTTTCGGTGGTTATCAGCATTATTGCAGCCTTCGGCCTGCCAAATGCCCTTGATTTGACAATATTTTATTTGCTATCTTCCCTTACAGGTGTCTTATCCCTGGGAAAAGCCCATCGAATTTCCTCCTACCTGTGGGCGGCGATCGTTTCATCTCTTTCAGGTATGGCGGTAATCACTGCTTACCGGATAACCTCGGATAACCTGGATCTGATGGGGTACCTGACATTGAATGGCGCGTCTTTATTGAATGGAGTCGCTTCAGCGAGTATTGCACTGATGCTTCAATATCTTCTGGCAGAATTTTTAGGCCTCACAACCGGTTTACGCCTGCTGGAAATTTCCCGTCCAGATTCACCCCTCCTGCAGTTTTTCCTGCGTAATGCTCCAGGGACATATCAGCACAGTCTGATGGTTTCTAATCTGGTGGAGCAAGCGGCTGAAAAACTGGGCATGGATTCACTTCTTGTCAGGGTGGGTGCCCTGTATCACGATGTAGGAAAGGCCGCCAACCCGTCCTTTTTTATTGAAAATCAATTAGTCAATAATCTGAATCCGCATGATGATGTGGATGCTGAACAGGCAGCCGGGAGTGTCATCCGGCATGTGTCA
>CAZBRI010000220.1:0-5755 GCA_964494055.1 uncultured Anaerolinea sp. | reverse complement strand
TACTATTCTATTGCTGAAGAAAAGCGGGAAAAGATCAACTTTCTCTGATAACGATCTTCTCAATTATCGCCTTGCCTACAAAAACTCAGGTGGTTTGACTGGCATGATCAATTGGTACCGTGCGATTTTACGTTACCCTGAGCCTGAGCCGGCCGATAAAATATTGAAAATGCCAGTGCTTATCCTTTGGGGACGTAAGGATGTTGCGTTAAGCGCTGAAATGGCAAAAGAAAGCCTGGGAATGTGCTCCCAGGCAGAATTGATATTTATTGATCATGCAACCCATTGGGTTCAGCATGATGCCTCTGATGAGGTCAATGATTATTTATGTAAATTCCTGCAAATATAACTTTCCTGGTTTTATTTTCTGTTTACAGGTTCAGGTTCAAATTGCTGGTGAAGTGCAACCGGTTTACCTTCTCTGACGCGCATATTGAGCAATTCTACAAACACAGAAAATGCCATTGCAAAGTAGATATAGCCTTTGGGGAATTCCTGGTGTAATCCTTCGACCAGCAGGGAAGTACCGATCAGCAACAAAAAACTGAGCGCAAGAATTTTGACAGTTGGATGACCATTTACAAAGATGCTGATCTTCTCAGATGCAAAAAGCATGATGATGACAGCGATGATCACAGCCATGATCATGATAATAATTTCTTTTGCCATACCAACCGCTGTAATCACAGAGTCCAGCGAGAATACTATATCGAGCAAACCAATTTGTAATACTACGGAACTCAATGTGACAGCTTTTTTCCCAGCTTTCCCTTCGCTTTCAGTATTCCCTTCCAGCTTGTCATGAATTTCCATGGTGCTTTTGCCGATCAGGAAGATGCCGCCGGATAAGAGGATCAGATCCCGTCCCGTAATGCCAAGTGAAAAAATGGTAAAAAGCGGATTTTCAAGGTTGATGATCCAGCTCAGCGATAAAAGGAGCAGGATACGAGTAATCATTGCCAGAGCTAATCCGGCTTGTCTACCTTTGTTTTGCTGATCTTTGGGTAGTTTATCTGATAAGATCGAAATAAATACGATATTATCAATTCCAAGAACAATTTCCAATGCTGTAAGGGTTAGTAATGCGATCCCGTTTTCAAGTGTAAATAATTGCATGTTCAACTCTCCAGGAATAAAGTAAGTAAATTTTACTCGAGATTATTTTCATTCTGAACAATAATGGAGATGTATCTTATGATTGCTCTTGTTTGTACTTCCTTATTTGTAAATAAATCTTAATTTCAACACCGGATAAATATGGCAAACATTGAAGTTCGTGACGTCAGTTTGAAATACACAACAGAACCGCAGACCGTTCGTTTCAGAATGTATGAACAGCGCCAGGATGTGAACCAGGAAGACCTGCCCAGGAAGTCAGGTTCTGGAGTGTTGGCTTTGGATCATGTCAATTTATCAATCCCAAATGGATTAACGTATGTGATATTAGGTCCGTCCGGCTGCGGGAAAAGCTCGTTATTGAGAGTTATGGCAGGACTTGAAAATAATTACTCCGGTTCTGTAGAATATGATGGGGTCGAGATAGAAAACATACCTCCGAAGGAACGACTGATTGGGATGGTATTCCAGAATTACGCACTTTATCCAAATTTTGATAATGAGGGTAACCTGTCTTTCTTTTTCAAAATTAATAAAATTAAAGATGAAATCACGCGGGAAAGAATAAAATACACTTCAGATCTGATGGGCATCGGGTTTGACGAATTATTGCAGCGCAGGCCAAGAACATTGTCAGGCGGGCAAAAACAAAGGGTGGCGATTGCCAGGGCGATTGTCCGGAATCCACGGATTTTCTTTTTAGACGAACCCCTCTCCAATTTGGACGCCAAGCTGCGGGTTCAAACAAGGTTGGAAATCAAGAGACTATTACAGAAATTTCAAATTACATCTGTGTATGTTACACATGACCAAATTGAAGCAATTGCCCTTGCAGACCAAATTGTCATAATGCGGGCTGGAATAATTGAGCAAGCGGGTACTTATGCACAATTGATGAAGGATCCAATCAATTCTTTTGTGGCCGGCTTCCTTGGGCTGCCTCCGATGAATCTGTTTCCTGGTGCAATAATTTCAAATGGCAGCCTGTTGCTGGAAGAAAATTCAATAAATACTTCAAATCCATTATTTCCCAATTTTCCAGCGGCTTTGCGAATGGTGATTGGGGCAAGACCTGAAGTTATTAAACTCAATCAGCCGGCTGGGCAACCAGGCTCTGTTTCATTTTCTGCACGGGTGGAAAATGTCGAGCATGATTTTTCACGGAGAACAAAAATTATCCGGCTGCAAAAAGGCAGCTGGGTATTTTCTGCGATTTGTACTGATACTCAATCAATTGAAATGGGTGAAAATGTCACGGTTCAGATCGATAAAAGTGATCTATATTATTTCGATGAAACCACAGGTTTGCGGATTTAGAAAAATACGGCGTGATTGAATCACTTATTATTCGAAAATAATTGTTTCACCTGGAAATTTTTTTGAATTCATAAAAATGCTGCACATCAGCCAAATTAATCTGGCAGAAATTTTCAAGTCAATAATCAATTCGATATAAGCAGGATGGGTACGAAATGTATCCATCCTGCTGTTTGATTAAATCAGCTCAATCTCAAGTTTATTTTCAATTGGCGAAATTTGTCTTCCGGTGTGGAAAGCAATGTAATTTGCAGACCAAACCTCTGGCCTTGAATTCGCAGTTTTTAAAGCGGTCAGCCACATCTCGACCGGGATTTTGTCGAAGGGCGGCAGGGTGCTCAAAATACCCATCATCACTACATTTGCAGTTTTCCCGCTTCTGTCGCCGAGTTCCATGGCTCTTGAGAGTACGTCCACTTCGATCACCCGGAATTTTTTTAGGCTTTCTGATATTTGTTCATCTGATGGATATTGGTCTTTTGCAAGTCCGGGCGGGATGATTTTTGTATTTGCCAGGATGATGGTGCCATTTTCTTTCAATAGCTCAAGGAAACCAGGACGGAGTACTTCACCTTTTTCCATTACGATCAAACAATCCGCAGATTGGGGGAGCAGCACCGGGCTCATGACATTACCGCAGCTAAAAGTGCTGATCACAGGCCCGCCCATTTGTGACATACCGTGAGTTTCACCTTTGATGATGTTTCGGTCATCATACCCGGCCAGGAAGGCCAGGCGGCTCATCACACCTCCAAAGAAAAGATTTCCCTGTCCGCCCACACCGCGAATGGCAAGTGATAATCTTCCAGGTAATTCCTGCTTTGAAATTTGCGGCAGTTCAATATTGGCTGGGATCGGCATGACTTTCTTTGAAATGACCGTTTTTTCCAGATCTTTCAAATCAACAATTTTCAACACATTGGTTGGGCATAATTGAACACAGGACGGCAATGAACCGCCGCATCCGCTGCAAAGATTATTCACCACAGGTATGCCATCACTGTTCAGCTCCAAACCCTGGCAGACAAGGCATGCATTGCATTTTTTGCAGGTATCAGGTTCAACATAAACCCTCTGAGAACTTGCTGAAACTTTTTGCACGCATACACCATCGCTGACAACAACGGTTGTGAATACTCCTTTGTCAGCTTCTGCAAGAGCTGTCCTGAGGGCTGTTTTCAAATTTTTCTTTTCATATGCACCTACAGAAATCACTTGCGCACCATGTGCTTTCAGGCTGTCAACCAGGTTGAACTTCATATGTTCGCCGGCCAGGTTTTCAGGCGATGTCGGTGAGGCTTGACCGCCGGTCATTCCCGCCCAGGAATTATCAAGGATAATTTTGACCCCGGGCATATTCCGGTAAATGGTATTCCGTGTAGCATCCATCCCGCTGTGACATTCTGTGCCATCACCAACAAGGCTGATGCACCTGCCTGCTTGTTCGGGACGGGAAAAAACATAGCCTATTCTTTCGGATTCACTTGCACCCATCGCTAGACCGGTATCCAGGGCATTCATAAAATAAAGCAGGGTATTGCAACCGATGTCTCCAAAGACAGTGTCAATTACTTTTTTCTTTTTGAGAAAAGCTATTTCCTGCGCGATGAGCCGGTAAGGACAGCCGGGGCAGATTACGGGCGGTCTGGAAACTGCTGCTGCTGACTCTATTTTGTGCGGTTCTATCAATCCCATTTTTTCTGCAATGAGAGCAGGTGTCCATTCTGTTACAGTACTGAATGGATCTTTTCCAATAACATTAAAACCAGCATTCTCGATGGTTTCCTGAAGATACCTGAAACCATCTTCGATGACGTAAATCTCTCCATCTATTGAATTGCAGAATTCTTTAATCAATTTCATCGGGAGCGGGTTGGTAAACGCCAGAGATAGAAGATCGAATTCAGCTCCGAGGGTTTCCCTCACCTCCCGGACGTACATATCATCGATCCCGTAAGTGATGACACCTGTTTTAGCTTTCCTGCCATTTTTTGCCGGTGATTTTTCCCAGTGATTCAATGGGCTGTTTTCCACCATGGCAGTCAGCGCTGGCATTCGTTCCGATAAGACAATGTCATAATTTTTCCTGGCGATGGCAGGCAGAACATTAAATGACTTCAGACTCTCTGGCATTTGTACCGGGTCCCGGCGGACAGGTTCCATAAGGTGAATCAAACCTTCGCTGTGACATAAATTTCCATTGGGCATTATCACAACCTGGGTTTTGTACTTTCGTGAAAGTTCGATGCCAAGTGAAGCCGATTCATGCATCTCCTGGTGATTTCGCGGTTCGAACACAGGAACGAAACAGCTTTTAAATAAGTACCTTGGGTCAAGTGTATGCTGCGTGGAACTTGGGGTAAAGTCACTGGCTATGTAATATACCAGCGCTCCTCTTTCCTGGTTGAATAATGCCCCGCTCGTAAAAATATCTCCTGCCTGGAACAGGCCTGGAATTTTCATGGTGACGACACAGTCGCTTCCAGCCATGGAATGTCCATGACCAACCCCGGCGGCAACAGCTTCATTGACAGACCATCCAACCTTTATCAGGTCCTGGACTTGCGATAAGCCCTTATCGATCACTTCAGTGCTGGGAGTTCCAGGGTAACCATCAACAGCGTGAACCCCGCCCCTTACACAGCCAGCTGCAAAAGCCATATTTCCCTGTAACACTTCTGCCTGCCCTGTAGGTGCTTCACACAACTGCCTGACAATGTTTTTCATAAATTTTTCTCCAGTACCGGTGATGATTTACGCTTCAAACTTGCTCTTCTTGAGTTTAAGCATAATTGAGATACAAAAGAAATTATGTAGCGCAAACTACATATTAAATAGAAATAATACATGTTTTCAATGTTACAGATTACATAATTACCGGTTTATTCGCTTTCGCTCAGACCAATTAATGCCGGGAAGTCAGTAATGATCAATGATTTTTTTGAATAAGTATCTAAAATCCCCAATTTTTTTAACCTGCTGATTGCTTTTGTAACGGTTACTCTGTGCAGCCCCATCAATCTTGCCATATCGATCTGGGATAATCCGGGATTGATCAGTATTTTCGAATCACTCAGCCTGTTTTCACCCATTTTGTACCTGACAAGATAAACAAGCATCTTGCATACCCGTTCAAAATTATTATTATTTAAGCTATCCTGTAATAACACCCCGTACATTCTAATTTTGTAGGCTTCAGCTTGAATTAATTCAAGTAATAATTTTGGATGTGTTTCCGCAAGTTGATTCTCAATAATTTCCTTCGGGAAGAAAAAACATTCACTGTCTGTTCTTGCAATGACCCTTGCTTCACCGCTGTCAC
>CAZBRI010000219.1:0-5777 GCA_964494055.1 uncultured Anaerolinea sp. | reverse complement strand
CCACTTTATGAGCACCGGTTGGGAACCACTTACCGACAATGGCGAAAATCCGGGCAGGGACACCTGTAACGGAAGATGGCAGTTCAATCAGATTGATGCCGCCATAAGTTCCTCCGCTGGCTTTGGCTTCATTGTGCCAGTTAATGCGGAATAAATTGCGGGGATGAAGATCCCATAACCCGATTTTGGTAAGTTCTTCTTTAACTTTTGCGGAAATTTTTGAAGGGTCTTTCATTTGAGCGTAAGTCGGAATAATGATATTCCGCTCGCGGGCGCGTTGAATGGCACGTTTACGACGGTCAGCGTGAATAGTGAGATCAATTTTTGGCATTAGACAAACTCCCGTTAAACAAATAAGTTGTATGACAACTTTAATTATACTCCCTTGCAGCAATAGATGCGCTATTTTGGGTGGATAGATTTCCGTTTTTTTTCACCAAAAGGCAGCGGTTTTTCCATTCAAAAGTAAAAATTACCTGAAAGTGAAGACAGGCGGTTCTCCAGTTTGAGGGAGAGTAATCGCCATGGTTTGAGGATCGATATTTCCGGTAAAGCCGGGTTTGAGTGCTGCACAGGTGGAGTCTGCCCAGACAATACTGGTACAGTTAATACCTGAAAAGCTGAGTGTCCAGGAGCCGGAAGCAGTGTCAGGTAAAAAGGCGTAGAAATTTCCGGCGGTGTCTGTTTGGACCGCGTTGCCTGGAGTTTCAGTAGAACCTGTCTGAATAAGTGAAAATGAGATGCCTGAAATTGGCAGCCCGCTGATATCCATGACGCGGCCTTTGATTGCGGTCACATTTTTGGGCTCGCGTACCGGGACCTTTGTCAGGTCTACTGTGCTGGTTAAAAATTGACTGAATACCCAGCCCTCAGTGCCATCAGATGTTTTGATATACGCCCATTCACTTCCGGGTGAAATGCCTAAAACAGTCAATTCATCGGTTTGCTGGACCATCATTAATGCTTCGAATAAATAGCCAGGGTTGACCCTGACTTTGAGGTTATCCACTGACGGCTTGACTGTAAAAGCAGTGAACGGGGTCGGGCTGCTGCTGCTGGTCGGAGTCAAAGGCGGTATGGTGGGAAATGGGGCCGGCAGTGTACTGACTGCAGCATCGATCACATTCTGAACAGTGGGAGTGGGAGGGAGAGTGCCCATGGATCTTGAACAACCGGATATTAACAATAAGCAGACGGCCAATAATAAGTATTGTTTATGCATTTTTGCTCCCTTTCGATAACAGGATATATAAATTAATTTTACATCAGATACCGGATTGTTTAATCTATCAGCCAGGTTGAATTGAGATTTTGATTATTGCCTGTTTATTGATATTGAAAATATATAATTGTCAAGAATTTTCACCTTACACTTTTGCAAGTATTTTTTAATGTGTTCATGCATTTTCCATGCTATTCTAATTCTAGTAACCGCTTCTGTTCACAACAGGAGGTGAACATAGAAAACCTGGAAGAAATAAAGAGAAGGTGATAGACCGGTGGAAAATATACTGGATTATTGCTTATGATTTATTCCAGAAGTGAAGCATGACTAAACATGTTCCCCCGCTCTAGCAC
This sequence comes from uncultured Anaerolinea sp., assembly GCA_964494055.1. Classification (GTDB taxonomy): domain Bacteria; phylum Chloroflexota; class Anaerolineae; order Anaerolineales; family Villigracilaceae; genus UBA5195. Next base: position 4,199 of record CAZBRI010000219.1, on the reverse strand, counting down.
CTGGAAATTTGACCTGGCGAATGAGAACCCCTCATTCGCCTTTTTTATTCCGGTTTCCTGGCTGTCAGAACCAGGAAGTCATTGATTTCACTTTCTTCTTTTCCGGTCAGGGATGGAATGACCATCGGGTCTGAAAACCCTTTTTCACACAGGAGAGAAATAAGCTCGTCTTCATCATAACCCTGGGTGGATGCGGCCAGGTGGATGACCTCATTGGTGTGAGTGTCTACGATATAGAACCGTTCGGTCGCTGTCAACGTATCTTCGTCCCAAAAAGTTTCCATCAGGCAGATATGAGGCTTTGAATAGAATAGTGCGCTTTGGGCGGTGTACCACATGGCAGGTTGATTACCGATTTGATCGACTGAATCAAGAGATGATAATTCCAGGAGTAATATCCCGCCGGCTTTAAGAGCATTAATGATCTTTTTAATGATAACTTCAGCATCTGCAGGCTTGAAGAGGTTTAACGCTCCGAATATTAAAAATACCAGGTCGTAATTTTCTCCATAATCCACTGAACGAATATCGCCCAGAATGTATGAACAGTGTTCGGGTGCATGATCCCGGGCATACTGGATTGGGGCAGGGGCAAAGTCGATACCTGTGCAGGTGTGGCCAAGTTTTGCAAGCTGTCCGGTATAAAACCCCGGACCGCATCCCAGCTCCAGGATTTTTGAAGGCTGACCATTAAGCAGTTTTTTATGGATCCAATCCACATGTTTTTTTATCTGCTTAACCGGACGGCTTGCCGCATCATTATCCTGCGCAAGATGTTCAGCGAGCACGCGGCTGCTGAAATCAGGGTCATCCCAGGGTACCCTTTCACCTTCCACCCAGGGCTTCAGGTCCATATTCCGGTTATGCAGATCGTTAATTTTCATTGAAGATCAACCAATCGATTTTCTGATTCGTTCCAATCCGTCGGTTAGCAGCTCACGGGGGCAGCCGAAATTCATGCGGACGAAATTCTCGCCGCCGGTGCCGAATGCCGCACCGTTATTCAGGGCAACTTCGGCGTTTTTCAAGAAGAACTCGTAGGGATTGCCGCTTATCTTTTTATTCTGAACCAACTCATTGCAATCAAGCCAGGCAAGGTAGGTCGCCTGCGGGTTGGTAATGGAGATACCCGGTAAATTCTCCTTAACGTATTTCACCAGGTAATCCCTGTTGGATGTGAGGTAGGAGAGTAATTCCACCAGCCAGGCGTCGCATTCACCCGAAAAAGCAGCCTGTGCAGCGACCTGGGCAAGACTTGCGACATGCAGAGTCATTTTTTCGACCGCTTTTTTGTAGCGTTCGAGTAAATCTGGGTTGGGAATGATCGCGAACCCGCAGAACAGCCCAGCAATATTAAATGTTTTGGATGGTGCAATGAGGGTGATGCTTGCGTTTGCGATCTCAGGGGATAAAGCTGCTGCAGGAACATGCTTTGTTCCTCCAAGCAATAATTCACTGTGTATCTCGTCCGAGACAATCACGGTATCATTTTCCAGGCACAGACCGGCCATTTTTTGAAGTTCTTCGGATGTATAGATCTGCCCGCTGGGATTGTGCGGATTGCACAGCAGGAACATTTTTGTCCTGCTCCCGCCGGAGTTGAATGCTTTTTTAAAGTTATCCCAATCGATCTCATAATGAATTAGTTGACCCTGCTGTTTCCTGACCAGCTCTGATTCCTGCCTGATCACACCTAAATTCTTCTGGATGTCATTAAAGGGCATGTAAACTGGCGGCTGGATCAGGTATCCATCGCCGGGCTGGCATAATGATGATGCTGCAGCATAAAAACCGCTGACCAAACCGGTGACTGGAACGATACTCTTGACATCGACATCCCAGTTATATAATTTTTTCATCCGGGCTGAAACACTTTCCAGCAAGGCTTTGGACGGCATCTCGTAGCCAAAAATTCCATGATCCACAGCTGTATGCAAAGCTTTTGTGATCGGATCGGGAACCGCAAAATCCATATCCGCCACCCACATGGGAAGAACTTTTTCACCATAAGCCTGCCACTTGATAGAGTTGGATGAGCGGCGATCAATGATAGTGTCAAAATTTGTGGTCATTTTAGCTCCAGGATTTGTATTCGTATGGAAGGCGAAATTGTGTTTGTATCAGCGGGAAGAAAAAAATAATTATTGGTACAGCATTATAAATGCAAAATGAAAATGTCCGTTGAAAAAAATCATTTAGAAAGTGGATAACAATTTAAACCTTAGAAAATACCTAATAGAATTTATGTTTTCCAGGCAAAAAAATATTCTTGTTGTTCGTTTCGAACCATTTATAAATTAGTTTCTAAAATTATTGATCAACACATTTAAAAACCGGATCAAAATGCCATATCGATTAGATATGCGATGAAAACTGCGAAGACCGAAATGCTGTCTTGCACAATTGAGATGGTTGATTTTATATATTATTTGGCTGCGGATGGTTCTTGATCTGGTTGAAAGATATCAAAAAGCTCTTCAATTAACGAAAAATGGGACACAAAAATCGTATTGATTTTTAAGCACATTTCGTAAAATTAAATAATCCATCCAGAGAAGAATGTGTATTTATACTTAATCAATTTGTGATAAACTATTATTAGTTACAAATACCCTTACCCGTAAAATAAAAAATGATATTATCGGTTGATTTCGGCCTGCCAGGTTTACTTGATTGCAGGGGAGCAATCTTAAAATCACCTTTTGTCCGCTGGTGAGCTGACAATCTGAAATATATTTCTGAGTTTGCCCGGATTAGAAAAGCGCTTTTTCCAGCAGAATGGATCAAAGAGTATGATTTGCTATCACTTTTTTATTTTTAATTGATTATCAAGTTGGGCGCAAATAATTGTTTTGAACGTGCATCAACAAAAGTATTTTTGATCAAATTTTCAGATCTAAATTCACAAGGAGAATGAAAATGAAAAAAAGTTTTGTATCTATTGTTTTGTTGATCGTATTGATGGCTTCCTTATTTCCCAGCGCAGTATTTGCAAAAGATGAACTGGTAAAAGCACCTCAGGTAGTCAGTGTGGATGTGTATAATCACTCTGGAAGTGCTTTGACTGTCTTGTTAACTAACAAAAACACAGGCACAAGTGAATATCTTCAATTGGAGACCGGGGTAACAATGCAAGAGCTGGTCCAGGGAACATATGATTACACAGTGACGACCCCATGCGGTCTTGAAACAGGTACCTGGAATGTGACACAGGGCAGGGAATTGTTTATTACTTGTTCAGGCGGCAGCCCATCGATCATTTTGGAAAAGTTTTGCCATCCTACTTTCAGAACAGGGTCTTTTGGGTATATAAACAAGTGCAGAAGACATGATTTTTAAGAACTATGTTTCTGCTTATGATATCAAAACACAAAGTCCCTGATAGTAAAGCTGCAATTGTATCTTCCAGGGTAATGGGAGTTAATTAACGGATTTGTTTCTTGCTATAAGAAAAAAAATAGAAAGAGGACCTTTATATTTGATAAGAAGGGTCCTCTTTTTATTTTAAGAAATTAAAAGGCAAAGCTTTGGCTTCAATAATTGATTCAAAGTACGTTTTAATAAATAACATAATTAATAGTCCAGGCATAATGGGAACTTTGAACATAAGATTTTTTGGCCATGTAAAAAGAATTGCTGTTATGTTTTGCGATTTGACTGCAAAACCGGTAAGCCTGTGAGAGATAATTATCACCCTGCGATACAGAATTAACAGGCTTTGAGAAAGAGCGGGTATTGTAACCGGCCATATTAAGCAAGCGATGTTCCCAAAGCCTAACCACCATATTATTCTCCAAGTTATAGCCGACAATATAGACATTATATCTACAAAGATGTAAATGTCAATATATTGTAGAAAAAAATCGTAAAATAGTTGACAAATACTGTGCAAATGTTATAATTTCAGAGTTGAATTTTGATTTTTTGGAGACAGCGTTGTGGAAAGTAAAAAATCGGTGATTGTGATCGGGGCCGGGATTGGCGGAATTGCAGCTGCTGCATGCCTTACACAAGAAGGTTATTCGGTCACAGTTCTGGAGAAGAACGACATCCCCGGGGGCAGGTGCGGCCAATTCATCCGGGATGGACATCGTTTTGATATTGGTCCAACATTATTTTTAATGCCGGAGGTCTGGGAAGAAACATTTACCGCAGATCGGAAGAGCACACGTCTGAACTCCAGTCACCTGAAGCTATCT
>CAZBRI010000218.1:0-5800 GCA_964494055.1 uncultured Anaerolinea sp. | reverse complement strand
TCCATACCTATAAAATAAAATTTTTCAAAACAAATAAACCAGTAAACTGCACAGGGTTCTTGTTATCACCTCCAGTCTAAGATAAATAAAAGCCAGGCTGCCGATGAATTATTTCGGCAGCCTGGCTGTCTGATCTGGATCAGATCCATGACTTTGCGTCGCCGCCTCGCAGCGGGTTTGCCTTTTCGTTTTTTTGAAAAACTCGTTCAATTCATTGCATAAATCAAAATTTATTTTTCAGTAAAAATTACATGATAATTTTATAATCCGGTGAAATAATCAGTCTATCTGTGGCTTAATCACCGTTAATAAGCTTATAACTCCGTCCCATCACATTCAATAGGAAAAAAGTCATCTTGAAATTCCTTATTAAAATCAAAAATATTGTGCCTTTTCCTCCCCCATTTTCGTACTTTGAAAATGGGGGAGGCAGGAGGGGGTCCCGGTTGGATAAAATCCGGCAGGGTTTTACCATCATACTTTGTGTCTCCCTTCTAATTGTAAAGCAGCATTTTACAATTAATGTCATTTATTGTAAAATATAATCATGAATACAATTCCACGCTTGCTATTCCCGCAGCTAAAAGAAGCACTTGGTGATAAGCGTGCGATCGTGTTAACTGGAATGCGCCGCACAGGTAAAACGACCAGCCTGCGCTGGCTGCTGGAACAGGTGCCTTCCTCGAACAAAATCTATCTTGACCTGGAACGCCTTGATCAAAGGTCGGTTTTCAAGGAAGCAAATTATGATCTAGTCCTGGATTATTTGCGTAATCGAGGCCTGGATCCAACCCAACCCATGACCGTCGCCCTGGATGAGATCCAGTATGTCCCCAACCTGCCAAGCGTGATCAAGTATTTATATGATACCTATTCCATTAAATTTTTATTGACAGGTTCCAGTTCTTATTATCTCAAAAATTACTTCTCTGAATCACTTTCAGGCCGCAAGGTGGTATTTGAATTGTCGCCTTTGACTTTTGGAGAGGTTCTAGAATTTAACGGTGTACCTTACAGACCCCGGGATACTCTCAGCGGGATGCTGTTTGATCAGCATGAATATGACCGTCTGAAAGGTTTTTATGATGAATATCTGATGTTTGGCGGCCTGCCGGATGTGGTGCTCGAAAAGCGGACCACAATACGCAAGGACTTACTGAATGATATATTCTCATCATATATCAATATTGATGTGCGGGCACTGGCAGATTTTCAAAAGATTGGTGAGCTGCAGCAGCTTGTGCGGTTACTGGCTATGCGCATCGGAAATAAGCTTGATATCACCAAGTTAGCTTCCATTCTGGCCATCTCCCGCCCAACAGTTATGCAATTCCTGGACTTTCTCGAAATGACTTATGTTATCCGCCGAATTCCCGCCTTTGCAGGCGGGGATAAACCATCAGCGCTGGCAAAAAAGCTTTACTTTTGCGATAATGGAATCGCTGGTATCCAGGCGGATATCGGTGAAGGTGCTCAATTTGAGAATGCCATACATAACCAGCTTCGTTATTATGGCGGTCTATCGTACCTGGCAAAAGGCAGTGAATTTGAAATCGACTTCATCCTGTCCCGCACCAATCTTCCAAATACTGCATTGGAGGTGAAATATCATCCCATCCAGGCAGATGATTTGAAATTGAAACGTCTGAGCATACGTTACGGTCTAGCAGAATCCTGGTTAGTTGGCAGGTACCCTTCACCAGGATTCCGTAATTTTATCTGGGGCGGTTCCATTTTTTAGTCATATAATTTCCAAAGTACAGCTTTTTGGGAGAGGAGAAAAATTGCCAGTATTTTTACAGAGAACAATATTCAGAAAAATTCCCCGGATACATCGAAAATAACTGACATTTTCCTCCCCCATTTTCGTACTTTGAAAATGGGGGAGGCAGGAGGGGGTCACAGTTGGATAAAATCCGGCAGGCTGCCATCAATTTCAAATTAACCAAAATAATGATTAAGTAACAGTGCAATCAGAACACTCGCGGAAATCGATCATTAGTCACTGAAGAATTCATCAATCCATCATAATTACCACACTCAGCAGGAAAAACCAGACCCCCTCCCATCCTCCCCCAAAAATCCAAAGTACGGATTTTATGGGGGAGGAGAAAAATTGCCACAAATTTCCACACAAAAATATAGTGAATAAGCCCGGACTTACATCAAAATACCATTATCCCCTCCCCGGGTTACTCCCGCTTCACCAGGTTATCCAGCTCCTTCCTCAACAGGATCAGGCTGATCGGCTCAACCAGGATACCGGCAGCACCCAACCGGATCGCCTCATTACAGGCCGCTTCAAGATTGACCGTCTCATCCCCGGGAACTGCCTCAGGCCGGATCATCAGCACCGGCACCGCCATTGTCCGTTCATCCGCTTTCAGCCGTCCCAGCAATTCAAACACCGGCTCGCAGGGCGGCTCCACTTCCATCAAAATGATCCCCGGCTTCATCTCCACTGCCAGCCCGGGAATATCCTCCGCCAGCCCGCACACCCTCGATCTGATGCCCAGGTTTGACAGGGCATGTATCAATTTGTCACTGCCAGCCTGCCTGCCGCTGATCACCAGCACCTCCCCAACCCGTTCTTTCCAGCTCACCCCTTTGTTTTCGGAAATTCCCTGGCTGATAAACCCGGCACTCTGCTCTTCTGATACCGCTTCAATCGGCAGGGTCACCGTAAACCGGCTTCCAAGCCCCGGTTCACTATCCACATTGATCTTTCCGCCATGCATTTCCACCAGCCGGTTCACCAGCGCAAGACCCAGCCCAACCCCCGAGTACTTGCGCTGCAGCCTGCCATCCAGTTGTAAAAATGGTATGAAAAGCTGAGTTTGATCTTCTTTACTGATACCGATACCTGTATCCCACACACAAAGATCCACCTGGCTGTTTTCCTCATTCACCTTTACGATCAGGCCAAGGCTGCCATTATCCGGCGTAAATTTAACCGCGTTTCGCAGCAGGCTAACCAGGATCTGCTTAATCCGCCGGCTGTCTGCCATCATGATCACATTGTTACCCGGTCCAGCGTAAGTGATGGCCTGATTTTTCTGATTGACCATTCCTGAAACCATCCTCACACTCGACCGGCATACATCATCCAGTGAACATGCTGCAGGCGCAAGCTCCATCGTTCCAGATTCGATCCTGGAAAGGTCCAGGATGTCATTAATCAGGTCCAGCAGGACTCTCCCGCTTTGTTCGATATTCTGAATCGCTTTTAGCTGCTTCTCGCTCAATTCACCGTACATCCCAAGCCTCATGATCTCTGAAAGGCCCAGGATACCTGTCAGCGGGGTGCGCAGCTCGTGACTCATGCTGGCAAGAAATTCATCCTTCATCCTGGCAGCTTTTTCGAGGGCAGCATTCGCCAGTCTCAGCTGATCCCGGCTCGCAAGGATGTTTTTCTCAACCTCTTTCTCACGGGACAGATCGGTAAATACAGCGATCGTTCCGATAACTTCTTCATTTTTCCAGCGCGGAGTGACCGTGATGCGCATATTTCGATCTTCACCGCTATTGGTATGCATCACGTAATCAAATTCCAGCGGTGTTCCTTGTCTACCCAGCAGCAGGTGATTCACCACTCCTTCCTGGTATTCCCGCGAAGTAAACCGTTCATACTCGCCGTGCAAACCGTTTTGCGGATCCATCCCGAGCATCAGCTTGAGCGCCGGGTTGAGATATTCAACCTTCCCATCCGCATCACTCACCAGCAGCCCCTGCCCCATCGCATCCATTACCTGCCCGGCAAAATCACGCTGAGCTACGATCTCTGCTTGAGCTTTATTCCGTTCAGTGACATCCCTTGCCAGGTTCTGAACCATGATCAATTCACCGCGATCATTAAAAATAGGCGATAAATTTATCTCTACTTCTATTCTCTCACCAGATTTGGTTAGCCAGGTTCTTTCAATTAACGGAAGATTTTTACTATTAATTGCCAAAAGATATTTTTCTGCCGCATCCTGCAATTGTTCTTTTGGAACAAGCTTGTCGTAGGGCAGATTCATAAATTCTTCCCGGGTATATCCCAGCAGAGAGAGGGCTTTCAGGTTGGCATCCAGTTTATAACCCTGAGGGGTGACCAGGATAATGGCATCGTTGGAATTTTCAAATATTGCCCTGAAGGTTTTTTCCTTTTGAACCAGGGTTGCCTGCATCTTCTTCAGATCACTGATATCCAGGATCGCTGAGCGGCTCATGTGGTAGTTTCCATCCGCATCGTAAATAGCCGCGGCATTCGCCAGTACCGGAAAAATGGTCCCATCTTTCCGGATAAATTCAAGTTCAAGGTTCTTCAAGGACCCGCTTTTTTTAAATTGGGAGAAATGCTCCGAAAATTTTTTTTCACTTTCTGCAGTCAGCAGAGTAATAATATGTTTTTTACCCAGCAGCTCATCACGATCGTAACCCAGCCAATCAAGTTCTGTCTGATTGACCATGACAAATATACCGTTTGCATCCACTGAGTGATACCCTATTGGCGCATGCTCGTAAATGTCCAGGATCTCGGCAAACTGCGTATTGACCTGTTCGCCAAGCACATCATTTGCCTGTTTTAACTGTTCCTGTACCCGTTTCAACCTGCTGATATCTGAGGCTAGACCGCCGGTTTGGATGATCTCTTTTCCCTCGCCGTTCGAGCTGTCTGGCGCAAAGATCGGGAAGCTTCGGTCCCATAACCAGCGATATGACCCGTCCTGCTGCAGCACACGAAATTCAATACTTGTCCGCTCCCCCAGCTCCTGTGATTTCAGCGCTGCTTTGATTTTCAGCCTGTCATCGGGGTGAATCTTTTCAAGGATGGCACTCAATCCGGATAATTTTTCTGAATCCAATCCCCATATTTGCGAAAATGCCGGGCTGGTGTAAACAATTTTTCCAGTCCGGTGTGACCGGATCCAGAATATTTCATCCATATTTTCTGCGAGAAGTTTAAGCCGTGATTCTGTCTCGGACAATGCTGCCTGAAGATCTTTTTGGCTCGTCCGGTCACGCGCAGTTCCGGCCAGCTGAATCAGTTTGCCATCGCGGTTAAATACCGCTGAGCCTTTATCCCTGATCCATAACACCCTGCCGTCCGCGCAGCGAATCCGGTATTGAATATCGAACTTCGGGGTTTGATCTGCTTTCTGCCAGGCATCCAGCAGTATGTGCCTGTCTTCCGGTAGGACAAGATCTAAAATGCCTGTTGGGAATGAGCTGTCTTTGGGGATTTTATAACCGGTAATTGTTTCGAAGGCCGGGCTGATATAAGTATATTTCCACCCTTCGGGTTCGATGACCCAAAAGATATCTGGGATGTTATCCAGGATGAGTTCGAGTCCAGGAACAGAGGGTATTCCCTGCCGGTGTGACATTTTCCCGGCTGGCTTTTTGGGTGCTCGGTAGTGTTTCGGGGCCCCTGCCTTCTCCTGCTTAAGGACCAGCCGTTTTGCTTTCATGTTTACCCTCGGTGTGCAATAATAATATATAAATTATAGAATATGACTAATATAATTTCAATATATATATTTTACAATTTAATTAACGTCCGTATCATAAGCAGCCGTATCACCCATTGGGACTATGCCTTTTCCATTTAATATCCTGCAGCATCATCAGGATATTTTGGCTATTTAAACCAGCACCTTTTTATAAATAATTTTATCCCCGCCGCAACTTCTGAGCCTATAACAAATGCCTGATCATGTCATTCCCACTTTTTTTAACATGTTATTCCCGAGAAGGGGAATCTTTTTTTTGTGGATTTTTTGGCCGAAGTACGCGGCCAAAAAATCCACCTGCGGGG
>CAZBRI010000217.1:0-5825 GCA_964494055.1 uncultured Anaerolinea sp. | reverse complement strand
ATGTTGATTTTCGTATGGTTGGAATGGTTCCCATAAATGTGTGTTTCTCCCCCGGGAAGCTAAAATAATTGACAAAGCACCAGTATTTTTTAAATTTTCGGATATTTTATCTTCGGTGTAATAAGGAAATATCGCAGATTCAGCGTTCTGCCTGCCCATTGATAATCCGCCTGTGCTCGAAATAAAAAACCAATGATCTGAACTGCTGACGATACTCATGAAAAACGGAGGCATGAGGTCATAATTCTGAATACAGTAATAATCTTCACCAGAAATTTTCACATAATTACCGGTGATTTCTGCAGGTCGGTCAGTTATCTTATTATTTCCGATGAAGATTTCTTTCTCCATAATTATTGGATCTCCGCTTCACTTATTTATTTTTTTCTTATTAAGGGTTAATACTTTGCAAGATCTTCTGATAGATAAAATAATTTTTCAGGTGTTACTATATTTGGTGCTTTGGCAGCGATTTCTTCAATTGATAAATCAAGAATTCCCTGTAATTCAGGAGCCTTGATCCATTCATCGAAATGTTTACCAAAAACTGCATATCCGGTTGGATCATTCAAGATCTGTCTTAATGGCAACCCTGTATGCAGGCGGGTATCATGCCGCATGGGCTTTGAATTAAGGCTGGTGATAGCGCTAAGACGAATATCCTGGCTCGATGCCCCGATTAAAATTTCGAATTCCCCGGGTTCAGCTACCCATTTTTTTACTGCGGGATTATAAAACCAGAATGCTTCCTGATCGAGAGTAAATGCAATCGTTTTTGTCTCTCCTTTGCCAATAAAGACTTTGGTAAAGAATTTTAATTCTTTTTCTGGGCGTATGAGGCTGGACCGGATATCACGGATATATACCTGGAAGATTTCCATTCCATCAAAATTTCCGATATTATTTACATCCAAAGAAATGGATAATCCGGTTTCGATATCAAAGGCTGCCGGCACGTTCAGGTTTTTGTAATTGAATGATGTGTAAGATAGCCCGTGCCCGAATGGGAAAAGAGGTTCAAGCAGTTTTTTATCATAATACCGGTAACCGACAAACAATCCTTCACCATAATAAACTTTCCCGTTCTCACCTGGAAAATTGATAAAGGAAGGGTTATCCTGCAGCTTCTTTGGAAATGTAGTAGGCAGCTTGCCGGATGGAGACACATCTCCAAATAGGATATCCGCAAGCGCGTTACCTGCTTCCTGACTGTCGTACCATAATTGGAGAACCGAATTCACTTTATCGATCCAGGGCATTTCAACCGGAGATCCGGTAGTAAGAACTACCACGGTGTTTGAATTGGCGGCTGTAATTGCGGTAATCAATTCATCCTGGTTACCGGGAAGTTTCATATCAATCCTGTCAAAACCTTCAGATTCCCATTCACCGGTCAGTCCAGCCAAAATTATGACAACATCTGAGTTTTTCGCAAGTTCGACCGCTTCAGTAAACGGATCATCTGAACATGGCGGCATATGGCTCAGACTGAGTGATCGCCACATTGGACCCCCTTCCCAACAATATTCCACAGATATTGGATAATTTTGACCGGAATTAAGCTCGAGAGTCACAGTTTTCTGACCATATGGTGCCGGTTCAGTCCAATTGTCTATTAATTCGTTTCCATCAATAAATAATTTCCCCCGGCCGACTGTGCCTAAACCAAAAGTGTGTTTTCCATTGGCATCAGGCGTGAAGAATCCGCTCAACCGCACCGAAAACTTTGTTTGGTCCACACTTGGCACACTGTCACTGAACCATCCAAATTGAACGCGAGAGTTGATCTGTGAAAAGGCTGGCTTTCCTACGAAATTGAGATTATCAAATATTTCAACCAGGAGTCCTTTTTCCCCTGTTTCCGTGTGCAGATTTTCCGGGTCAGGGGCGGGCATTGTCCGGTGAATAAAAGTCCCAGGCGCGTAATTTACCTTGATATCTGAGCCTGCGCGATTTTTGATGCCTTCCAGGGGAGAAATCACATAATGCGGAGAGACAGCAGAACTGCCTCCGCCAAGAATGACCGGCCATCTTGCATTTTCGCCAATAACTGCGATTGACCGGATATTTTTTAATGGAAGCAAGTTAGTTTTATTTTTGAGCAGGACAACTGCCTGACGGGCTGCTTCGCGAATTATTTCCCTGTGCTCTGGCAAGTCCGCAGACTGCTCCGGAATTATTTCATTATTGTCAAATAAACCAACCCGTTGGATTAATAGAAGCAGACGTCTGACTTTATCGTTCAATTCTTCCAGAGATAATGTGCCATTTTTCAAAGCTTTTTTTACTTTTTCCGGAGCCATCCATCTTCCGGGACCAGGCATTTCTAAATCAAGCCCTCCACTTGGAACACCATCTGTATAAGTGCCATACCAATCGGATATAACTGCTCCGTCAAATCCCCATTCTTCTTTAAGTATTGACTTTAGTGTATATTCATTTTCGCTTGCATATACACCTCTTACTTTATTGTAAGAAGACATCGCAGACCAGGGCTTTGAATTTTTTATAGCGATGCGAAATGGTTCAAGGTAAATTTCCCGGAGAGGACGTTCTTCAATTTCTGAACTAATCGATTTTCGCTCGAATTCCTGATCGTTACAAACATAATGTTTGATACATGTTCCAACACCGTTATTCTGAATACCATTGATGTAAGCACTTGCCATTACTCCATTTATAAACGGATCTTCAGAATAACATTCAAAATTTCTGCCTGCAATTGGAGACCTGTGAATATTTACGGTTGGGGCAAGCAGCACATGTGCACCCTTGGATTTGACTTCAGCCGACAGAACACTGCCAACTTGTTCAACCAAATCTGTATTCCAGGTGGCACCCAGCGCAACTCCAACTGGCGTGCATACAGAGGTTGGCCCCATGCTGCCAAGGGATCCTCTTCCGCCGTTTGGCCCATCAGTAACTTTTAAAGCTGGAATTCCAAGTCTGGGAACTGGATTTGTGTGCCAGAGGTTTGCACCTGCCAGCATTGAGATTTTTTCATCTATTGTTAGTTTCTCAAGCAGAATTTCTATATCCATTGTAGGCAGTTCCTTTTTAATAATAAATGTTAAAAAAAATAATAAAAAAAAAATCGATTATTTAAAAAAAGAAAGCGATTAGAAAAATTATTTATCTTTCAATTGGTTTAATCGGGGATAGCAACTTTGCAAAATCCGCTAATTTATCCCCATGGATCAAGGCAATCACTTCATCGTTAGGTTCGAAGGTTGTTCGTCCATTGGGCAAAATTAATTTATGGTTTCTGATGATCGCTACAATATTGCATTCATCCGGGAATTTAATTTCCTGGACGGATAACCCGACTACGTCAGCAGTTGGATATACTTTTTCTTCTACCAGCGAAAATTCACCTTTTTTCAATTTCAATAAAGTGATCATGTCTCCGAGAGACATTTCTTCCGCGACCAGATGGGCTAAAATATCAGCCTGGTTGAGAGCGACATCAACACCCATATCTTTTGTAAATAACCAGGCATTTTTAGGATTGTTCACACGTGCGATAATTCTTGGTACGTTGAATTCGAATCTCGCGAGTGAAGTTATGACCAGGTTTGTTTCATCGCTTCCGGTCACAGCAGCCAGCACCATGGCTTTAATAATGCCGGCTTTTTCCAGTATCGAAGGGGAGCTGCCGTCACCGGCAACGATCACTTCTGCGGGTAATTCAGATGCTAATTTTTCGAGAAGTGCTGGCCGTTCTTCGATAATTCTGACTTTGTGATTACCTTCAAGAAGGATTTTTGCAAGGTGGGAACCTGTATTACCGCCGCCAACAATAATTACATACATAAGAACTCCTTAAATTCCTAACATTGATTGAAGACGTGTTAAGGATGTTGATTGAACTGCCAGGTGAATAATATCTCCTTCACGGAACTGTGTGCCTGAAGTAGGAAGAAATGCTTTTTCATCGCGGGTGACAGTAATGACATTGAATTCGCCTGGAATTGTTAAATCTTTGACGGTACGGCCGGACAATGAATATGTAATTTCAGCAGCAATGATGGAAACTTCACCATGACCAAAATTTTGAATTACATCCATGTCTGTATGTGTAACTAATTCGTAGATCCTTTGTGCTCCCATAGTTGTTGTTGAAATAGTTATCAAACCTAATCGTTCATAAATTTCCGCACGCCTTGGGTCAAATAACCTGGCAACAACTTTTGGAACTTTAAATATATTTTTCGCAATGCGTGCTCCAACAATATTAGCATTATCGCTGGAGCTCGCGGCGATAAAAACATCTGCTTTTTTTATTCCTGCACTGATCAATACCTGTTCATCGAAGCCGAGCCCATTAATGATCTTTCCTTTAAAACCATTTCCAAGCCGGCTGCCTGCATCCTGATCCCGATGATCAATGACAGTCACATCATGGCCTCTGCCTGAAAGCAATAAACTTACCTGGGAACCAACACGACCACAGCCCATCACGATAATTTTCATTTTCTTCTCCTTCAAAAATCAAGCAGTGTGGTGAGACCGAGATTCTGAGTAACGCAGAATCGATTTTCGAATTCTTTCAAGTGTGTACAATATTACCGGGAACAGGAACAGTCCAAACCAGTAGCGGTAAGGGATGAAAACATGCTCAAAGTTTTTGGCAAGAAATTCGTAGTTAATAATTGACCAGATTCCGAGCAGCTCGACCAATACCCCAAGAAGCAAATAACGATTTCCAAACCAGCCCAGGCGTGAATTTTTCGTTTTTTCAGACCGGCAGGCAAAGGCATTTCCCGCTTGTGAAAGAACAACACCTGCATGAAAAACAGTTACAGCCATGCCATTGGCTGCAGCCGGGGATAAAACTAATTTTAGAAATGATGGAAATGGGAGAGGGGGGATGGGTAAATGCAGCATTTCCCAATTTCCAGAAAATAGATAGACAGATAAGAAACCAACATAGCACAGGATTGTTTCAATCATCCCCAGCCATAAAAAAGATCTTGCCAGTAAACCATTGTCAATTAATTTTACGCCCATATTCCTGGGAGGCTTCTGCATAATGTCCGGTTCCGGCGATTCCATACCGAGGGCTAGCGCTGGAAGTAAATCAGTTCCAAGGTCGATCGCAAGTATTTGCCTGACCTTTAGCGCTAAGGGTATTTGGGTAAAACTGGCGGTAACAACAAATGGTGCTAATTCTGGAATATTACTTGAAAAAATATAAGTAATAAACTTCCGAATATTATCAAATATTGCCCGCCCCTCTTCGATAGCGGCAACGATTGCACCGAAGTTATCGTTTGTCAGTATTATGTCTGCTGCTTCCTTTGCAACATCCGTACCAACAATCCCCATCGCTATCCCAACGTTTGCTTTCCTGAGAGCTGGCGCATCATTCACGCCATCCCCGGTTACTGCAACAACATCGCCCCTTGATTGAAATGCGGAAACTAGCCGCATTTTGTGTTCAGGCGCCATTCTGGCGAGAATTACTTCATCTTTCAGTAAAGATTGGAGTTGATTATCGTTAATTTCGTCTAATTCTGCACCGGTAATAATTCTTGGATTTTGTGTCGTAATCATGCCGACTCTTCGTGCAAGTGATTCGGCAGTGAGACCATAATCACCGGTGATCATCACGATTCTGATTCCGGCTTGGTTGCAAATCTTGACTGCTGCTTCAACTTCAGGTCGGGGTGGATCCATCATAGCAATCAGACCGATAAATGTGAGGTCTTTTTCAATAGATTCTTCGGTATAAGGGCCTGTTTTTACCGGTAATTCCCTGGAAGCGACAGCAAGAACCCTGAGATCGGAAGAGCGTCGTGTAGGGAAAGAGTGTTCAGAGCCGT
>CAZBRI010000216.1:0-5828 GCA_964494055.1 uncultured Anaerolinea sp. | reverse complement strand
TCAGTGCTGATGAAGTTATTGAAGCTAGGCAATTCTTCCAGCGTGAAAAATTTTTTATCCTTGGACACGCCCGTTCTGGAACCACTCTCCTGGCACGATTGGTTCGTCTTCATCCTGAAGTGCATTGCAATTGGCAGGCTCACTTTTTTACCCGGGAGCCCTTTTTAAAATCTCTCGTTAGTAATCCAGAAACTGCTGAATGGTTGGGAAGAAAATCCAATCGATGGAATCTTGGCAGAGATCTCTCACCATTGATCATGCGTGTCAGTGCGGATTTTATCCTGGAAAGGGATGCAGCCCGTGAAAAAAAACGCATCGTTGGTGATAAAAGCCCATCCAGCCTGATCCATGGTCAGGCCGTTCGTGATATGGCGGCTATATACCCTGACGCGTCCCTGGTTTATATCGTCCGTGACGGCCGTGATGTATTGATCTCAGAACGCTTTCGGAATTTTATCGAGGATTCAAAATTTCTTTCCGTTGAAGACAAGAGAATCATTGAAGACTTGAAAAGAGACCAAAAACCATTTTTGGATGGAAGCCGGTCCATTTTTACTGATACCTTTCTCCGGCGGGCTGCCGCTGGCTGGGCAGCAAATCTTCAGGAAACCGATGAAGAAGCCAGCAGATTATATGAAAAAAAGTATTTAGCCATTCGGTATGAAGATCTGCTTTCCATACCCTACCCGGAAATGAATAAACTCTGGCGTTTCCTTGGAGCATATGAAGACTCTTCGCTTGAACAGGCAATTACATTGGAATTAACTTCCAATCCGGATGAAGAGTGGCAGGCAAAAAGAAATGATTCGATTGCCTCCTTTTTACCCAAGGGAAAAGCCGGGAATTGGCATAATATTTTCACAATGCACGATCGTCAAATTTTCAAGGAAACAGCTGGTGAAATGCTGATCAAGTGGAATTACGAAAAAGATCTAAATTGGTAGGTCATTGTTAATACATCAAAATAATGTGACTCGTTTTTAGTGAAAAATCTCAATTTTGTTAACCCGGGAAGACTTTTTTTCCCAGGGATGATCAGGAACAAATATGAAAATAATTATTGCGGGATTGGGCTCCATCGGACGCCGGCATTTCAGGAATCTTGTTTCTCTTGGGGAAAAAGACATCATTTTATACAGAACCCATAAAGCCACCATGCCGGATGATGAATTGGCTGGATACCCCGTTGAAACTAATTTTGAAGAAGCCTTAATAAAATATCAGCCTCAAGCCGTTGTAGTTGCAAATCCGACATCAATGCATATGGATATTGCAATACCAGCTGCAAAAACTGGCTGCGCCATTCTGCTTGAAAAACCAGTTGCTGATAGTCTCGAAAAAACTGAACAATTAGCAAACGAAGCCAGGAAAAGCGGGAGCAAGATCCTCGTTGGTTTTCAGTTTCGGTATCACCCCACGCTGAATAAAGCCAGGGAATTGATACAATCCGGCAGGCTGGGAAAGATCCTGAGTGCCCACGCTCACTGGGGAGAATATCTTCCCAATTGGCATCCGTGGGAAGATTATCGGCAGAGTTACGCCGCACGGGCTGACCTGGGCGGCGGTGTTATTGTTACCCTGACACATCCATTGGATTACCTCCGGTACCTCCTGGGTGAGGTGGAATCCCTTTGGGCATTCAATGGACATATATCCCCTCTTGAACTGCAGGGCGTGGAAGATGCTGCAGAGATCGGTTTGAAATTTGTATCAGGAGCCATAGGCGGGGTACATGTTAATTATTTTCAGCGCCCTCCGGTTCACAGGTTGGAGATTATCGGCACAAAAGGAACTTTGCGCTGGGATAATGCCGATGGTGTCTTGACACACATCAGCATGCCGGATGAATTTGGGGTAATTAGCGCCCAGCCTGCCCCGGGAGAAACTACCGCTTATCCGCTGCCGGAAGGCTTTGACAGGAACCACCTATTCATCGATCAAACAAAACATTTTCTAAAGGTAGCAAGCGGCGAGGCTGAACCGTTATGCAGCCTGGAAGACGGCATCAGGGCCCTTGAATTGGCAATGAGGGCAAAAAAAGGACGGGATTGAATTGGGCTTTCACCAAAATATTCAAAATAAAAAATATTCAAAATATTCAAAATATAATGAATAACCAAAAAATAAAGGGTATAATTTCTAATTCAAAATAAAGTAAATCTGTGCAATTTATCCTGTTTACTTAATAATTTTTACAAGAGGCAAAATATGTATATCGATCCAAATTCTGGCGGAATGCTTTTTCAGGTTCTGATTGTATTATTCTCAGCATTAACTGGTGTTTTACTCGTATTTTCTGGCCGTATTCGTGCTTATATGGGCAAGTTACGCAGGCGTATGCAAAAACCTGATGAAACAACAAACAATATTGACCAAACTGATTCAAAAGTGTAGCTAAAATGCGTGCTTTACTGCTAGGTTTTGACTCATTTGATCCAAACATTTTTGAAAAATTAGCAAACAACGATAAGCTTCCTAATCTTCAGCGCCTTGCAGAAAAAAATGGATATTCCCGTTTCGAGGTATGCTCTCCCCCTCAGACAGAGGTATCATGGACAAGCATTGCTACAGGCGCAGACCCCGGGGAACACGGTATTTTTGACTTCGTACACCGAAACCCGGATAGCTATGCACCGTTTGTGTCAATCCTTCCTACACAAACCAATATACTGGGAACACAATTTATTCCCCCGTATAAAGCGCATACCTTCTTCGAAGAAGCTATCGATATGGGATATGATGCCACCGCATTATGGTGGCCTGCCATGTTCCCTGCCAGGCCTGAATCACCTGTAAGAATGCTTCCCGGCCTGGGAACACCAGATATTCGCGGGCAGCTTGGCGTTGGTGCTTTATACACAAACGGCACAGATGTCGTTGAGCAAGGTGGTAAGACCCCTATCGAGGTCCTGACTGGGAAGAATCCATTATTCAAGGGCATTCTGCGTGGTCCGCAAGGCGATAAAAAAGGGGACAAACCGGTCGAGTGTGAATTTGAGCTGAAGATAATCAATGAGTCACAAGCATCATTTCAGATCAAAAAACAGTCGATAGAGCTGCGTTTAGGGGAATGGAGCCCGATCATCGATGTCACTTTTAAGGCAGGTTTATTTGTTGAAATTCACGCCATTACACGTGTGATAATGACATCGGTGAATCCTGTCAAACTTTATTTCATCCCCATGCAGATTCATCCATTACACGCTCTTTGGCGATATGGAGCACCGGCCAGTTTTGTTAAGGACACCTGGAAAAATGCTTCTCAATTTCTTTCACTTGGATGGCCGCAAGACACAACCGGGCTGGAAGACGATTGCATCACTGACCGGCAATTTCTTGCTTTATGCGATGATATTTTTTCAGCACGTGAAAAGATCTTACGCTATCACATGCGGAATTTCAAAGAAGGTGTATTAGGTTCCATTTTTGACGATTTGGATCGTATACAGCATATGTTCAGGAGAAGAAGCCCTGATTTTGTTGAAGAATGGTATGGCAAGCTTGATTCCTTCGTTGGCCGAACACAAAAAGAAGTTAATTCCTGGGGCGGAGAAAAAACCCATCTGATGGTTCTCTCCGATCATGGTTTTTCTGACTTTAAATACAAGGTCAATGTAAATAAAAAATTAATCGATCTTGGTTATCTCACTGTGCTTCCTGGCGGTACCGAAGAAAGTAACAGTACATCTGCTAAAAGTATCTCCCGGGCAGATTGGTCAAAATCCAGGGCTTATGCAGTTGGGTTAAACAGCCTTTATGTCAATTTAGATGGCAGAGAAGGTCAAGGCTGTGTTCCAGTAACCGAAATAGAAGAAACTACCAAAAAACTTCAATCTGATTTACAGTCCTGGGTTGGACCAGATGGAAGACCTGTCTTTAGTCGTGTTTACCTTCGGCATGAAGTTTTCAACGGGCAGCTTCGCAGTTATGGGCCTGACCTTGTTTTAGGTTACGCAGCAGGCTACCGTGCATCATCCGAAACCGGTCTCGGAAATTGGGGTGACGAATTGATCACAGAAAATTTTGATCACTGGGAAGCTGATCACTGCATAGACAGCAAACTCGTACCCGGGGTGTTATTTTCCAGTAAAGGTTTAAGTGATTTTCCGAAACCATCATTTAGAGATATTCCAGCATTGGTTGTCGGAAAATATCTTGACCATACAGATAAAGCATCACCGGTTGTATCCGGTGACGCTGACCAAGAAACAATGGAACAGAGGTTAAAAGGCCTTGGCTACCTTTAAGAAACTTTTCCCGCAGAGCAGAGAAATCATTCTTGCTTTCGGCACGATCATTTTCAGCGTCTGCAGCTGGTCTGTCAGGGCATTTTTATATAAAGTACCATCTTTCCTCCTCTATATGGATGTTGGGGAGATTGGTTCAGTTTTTGCTTATATGATGGCCTTTGCTTTACTTGAAAGCCTGCTGGTATTGTTGGTATTAATTATTCCTGCTGTAATTCTTCCAGGTAAATGGTTCAGAGAAGGATTTTCTTATAAGGCATTCCTGGTCATAATCGTGGCAGCAATTTCTTCAATCTATTACCAGAATTCCTTAACATATACCTATTCCGGCTCAACAACCATCTTAATTTGGCTGGGAGTTACATTTTTAACGATGGTTATTCTTGTATTTATTTCTCAAATAATCAAACCATTGCCAAGAATCCTATCTATCATCGTCGAACAATTTAATATCTTCTTTTATCTTTACGGTTTGATTGGTGTAATATCTTTGTTTGTTGTAGCATACCGGTTAATTTTTTAAGAATGCACTATGGGTGAAAAAAAAATATCCAGGCGAGATTTTCTAAAACTTATTAGCCTGGTACCTGCTTCAATTTCCGTAAAACCATTATCAAAGTTTGCCTCAAACGTTAAGCAGTCTCAACCACATATCATTATTATTGTCTATGATGCATGGGCAGCTCGTAACACATCCTTGTATGGTTACCCCCGGGCCACGATGCCCAACCTGGAAAAGTTTGCTGAAAAAGCCCTGGTATATCACAGGCATTACGCTGCTGGAAACTTTACTGTTCCTGGCACCGCATCACTCCTGACGGGTGTCTATCCCTGGAAACATCGGGCTTACGCACTTGGCGGAAAAATAATCTCAAAATACCAGGAATCACAACTTTTCAATTTACTTTGCGAAAGATATAACACAACTGGTTTTGCTCAAAATATTTACGCTGATCTACTTTTAGGTCAGTCCGGTTTTGGTTTACAAAATCACATTTCTAATAACAAACTTAATTTAAGCAGGCAATTGGCATTCAGCCTGCCAATATTTAAAAAAGATTCTTACATAGCATTTTCAAGTATCGACAAAACTATTCTTACAAAAGAAATAGATTACGATGGCTCCCTATTTTTAGGTCCAATAATACGTACACTTAATGCCCGCAATAATTTAATTCGACAGTTATCACTTGGTAGTCCGTATCTAAATGGGAAACTCCCAGATACTTCTGAACAATTTTTATTATCAAATGCCGCTGAAGGGGTAATAAAAATATTATCTGATCTTTCCGCTCCATCAATGGTTTATATACATTTATATCCCCCGCACGAACCCTATCGGCCGCTAAATAAACATGCTGATTTTTTCACTAAAAGTAAAGAAACACTTGTATCAAAACCTATACATCCATTATCTGAATCGAAACATGACTTTGATTTCCTGGCAAACAGGAATCGAACATATGATCAGTACCTTGTTTCATGGGATTCTGAAGCATCAAAAATATATGATTACGAGATCGGAAGAGCGTCGTGTAGGGAAAGAGTGTTCAGAGCCGTGGTAGTAATGGGTGTTGCCGT
>CAZBRI010000215.1:0-5861 GCA_964494055.1 uncultured Anaerolinea sp. | reverse complement strand
AGATAGCTTCAGGTGACTGGAGTTCAGACGTGTGCTCTTCCGATCTCCCGGCGGGATATAAATTTCGAGGTCTTCCCTGTATTTCTCGTTTTCCTGGCTAAGCAATTTCTCATAGGCAGTCACACGCGCCTGACCCTTGGATTGGCGGGCTTTTGGTGACATGCGGATCCAATCCAGTTCCCGCTCCAATGTCTTCTGACGGCGTGATTCGGATTTTTCTTCCTGCCGGAGACGCTCACCTTTTTGTTCCAGCCAGGAGGTATAGTTTCCTTTCCACGGAATACCATAGCCTCTATCCAGCTCCAGGATCCAGCCGGCAACATTATCCAAAAAGTACCTGTCATGGGTTACCGCGATGACTGTACCTTTGTATTCCCGAAGATGATGTTCAAGCCAGGCGATCGATTCAGCATCCAGGTGATTGGTTGGTTCGTCAAGTAAGAGAATATCAGGTTCGGTCAGAAGCAAACGGGTAAGTGCTACCCGGCGTCTTTCGCCGCCAGAACAAATGTTAATCGGAGTATCGGGTGCCGGGCAGCGCAAGGCTTCCATAGCAACACCCAGGTGAGAGTCCAGATTCCAGGCGTCCACCTTATCCAGCTGATCTTGAAGCTTTCCCTGTTCTTCTATGAGTGCATCAAAATCTGCGTCGGGCTCAGCAAACTTCGCGTTCACTTCATCAAAACGAGCGAGCATATCAACAATAGGCTGTACAGCTTCACGGATAATCTGAATGACCGTCTTGGAATCATCCAGTTTTGGTTCCTGTTCCAGCATGCCAACTGTGTAACCCTTGGACATGGAAATTTCACCAATATAATCTTTATCCACACCAGCCATAATTCGCAGCAGGGTAGATTTACCTGCCCCGTTCAGGCCAAGCACGCCAATTTTGGCTCCGTAATAAAATCCGAGAGAAATATCTCTCAGAACCTGTTTGTTATTGGGCGCAACAATCCGCCCAACTTTTGTCATTGAATAAATTACCTGTGTTTCTGAGGGCATATTTTTTCCGCCAGTTTTTTGAAAGTTTAATTGGATAAAAAAAAATTATTGATCAGTAGTTTCGAAGATCGTAATTTCAGAAGGGTCTAATTCTACCCGAACCTTGTCATCATAATGAAGGGTTGGGATTGGTTCTGCAATCACTTCCAGCAAGGATGGATTCTGGAAGTTTCTTAATTTCGTCTCAGGATGCGGGTAATAAACCCAGCCATTGTAAACTTTACCAGAATGCACCACTTTGCAATGTGAAAAAGAAAAATGTTCCGGTGGATGAAGATCTGTCCACTCGACATCATGGAATGTATATTCAGGGTTAACCATTTTAAAACTGTCGGGCCGGATATTAATATTCAATGTTCCATTGAAAAAACGATCCAGATCCAGCCCGCCTGCTTTTAAAAATGGCCGCTGTCTGTCAAGTGCACCATAAGGATAATCAGCAGAAGGACCAGAGGCAACCCGGTAACCTTTTACAACTATTCCGTCAACAGAAATCCAGTGATCATTCATACTCTTTCCATTTTACCTGATACTGACCAAAGGAGCCTGACCAGAAGAAATTATATTTTTAAAATAATCTAGTTTGATTTACATTAAGAATTTTAGGAAGATCATAACCATACTGTGAACACCATAACGGATCCGGCCCTTCCCAGCAATAAACGGCAAGGTCCACAATTTCATGCTCATTAAATATCACGCCTTCACTTTGCAGAATATTTTTTTGTTCTGCAGCGCCTGGCCTGATGCTGACTTTACCCTGTGAGTTGATGACCCGCTGCCAGGGAACATCTGCCGGACATTGAGCCATGGCACCGCCCACCCAGCGCGGGGCAAATGCATCATAATCCTTCAAAGACATACCGGCAGGCGGACGAATCATTGAACCCACCTGCCCGTAAGTGGTCACTTTCCCTGGCGATACCTGCCTGACAATTTCCCATACACTTTCCTGGAATTTCTTTTGATCCGGATGAGATGAAAAGCCCATTTTGACCTCTTCATTACTAAAAATAAACATTTTGCTGATTTTAATAAATAATTGACTTTAAATATTTACTGCCAATTTTCATGAATATCCCTGAAAAATTCAATCTGTTAATTCATTATTACATATTTTGATCTGCAAAAAAAATATCAGAACTAAAAAATAATCCGGCATCAAATTATTCTCAACCAAATAATCATGATGGATATAATAATAATTTAATCCAGGTGCTATGTAATTCAACAGGTTACTTTAATTCCGGCCAATCCATCAGGGTTACTTCAGCGAGAAGACGGGAATTGACATTCCTGCCTAGCCGGGTGATTGCGCTTTCCAAATCCCTGGTGATTTTATAAGCTTGCTTCATGCTTATCTTTTCTGCCAGATTTTTTATTTCATCTTTTCGATCAATATTCGTAACTTCGGCATTTGAACCAGCTGATTGATTAAAAACATCCCGCCAAAAAGATAGCCAGATGTGGAGTGTGAGATCAAATTTATCCCGGTCCTTGACAAGTTTTTCTGAAAACCGGATCCGTTCCCGGATACCATTTTTTAAAATCATCCGAAGTTCATCCAATTTTTCTGCCCGAAAACCGAGAAAATGGTTTTCTTCCGCCGCAAGACTATACGCATAACCCGGCCGGCCATCGGAAAGATGAGCGATAAGATCCAGGTCACCTTCAAATTTATCCCTGGTTGAAAGAAATTTCGTCATATCTTCCATGATCAGAGGTCTTAAGTTAATAATCTCACACCTTGAAACAGTTGTCGGAAGCAGCTGCTCGGTATTTCCAACCGTTAACAGCAATATCACATAGGGAGGCGCTTCTTCAAGCGTTTTTAGTAAAGCATTTTGGGCACTTATTGAAGCATCTTCAAAGTTTTGGAATATGATAAATTTCCAATCCCCTGCATATGGCCGCCGGGTAATGAATTTCCCAATTTCGCGTACCTGTTTTACCCCAATCCCCTTTTTATCTTCATCAACCAACCGGCTGATGTTCATTAAGTCAAAATGTTTGCCTGTTTCAATCGTTTTGCAGGTTTTACATTCCAGGCAGGGAAAAGCAGGTGCAACATGGGCTTCGCAGCAAAAAGCCTGGGCAAAACGGATGGCAAGAGTTCTTCTGCCGACCCCATCCGGACCCGTTATCAAATAAGCATGCCGGACATTTTGATTGATGATTTGTTTTTGCAGCATTTCGACTGCCCAATCATGACCAATGATGTTCCAGGAATTCATTCAGCCATTCCTTATAAATCGCTGCATCGGGAAGAGATGCCTGGTAACAGGCATAATCAATTCTTTTTGAAATGTCATTCCTGACCTGCCTTTAGTCGAAGGTAAGAGTCATATCTTTCTGATCTTACCTGGCCGTTTTTTACTGCCAACAGAACCGCACAACCCGGTTCATGGGTATGACTGCAATCGCTGAATTGGCAGTCCTGTACCAGGTTTGAAAGTTCAGGGAAATAACCATCGATCTCTTCTGGATATGTATCCCAGAGTGCAAGTGATTTCCAACCCGGAGCATCTGCCACCCAGCCTCCGCCAGCAAGCGGGATGAGCTGCCGAAAATTCGTAGTGTGTTTGCCTTTATCGTTATAACTGCTTATCTCACCAACTGCGATCCCAAGTCCTGGCTGAATAGCATTCATCA
The DNA here is from genome assembly GCA_964494055.1 of uncultured Anaerolinea sp. Taxonomy (GTDB): domain Bacteria; phylum Chloroflexota; class Anaerolineae; order Anaerolineales; family Villigracilaceae; genus UBA5195. The sequence goes on along the minus strand of CAZBRI010000215.1, from coordinate 2,204 downwards.
GGCTGGATTTTCCAACACCACTTGGTCCGGCAAAGGCAGAAAGTTTACCCAATAATGTTTCCCTGAGGGTTTCGATCCCAATATTTTCTTTTGCAGAAGTATAAATTACCGGATAACCAAGGGCGGGATAGAACTCAAATTTTGCGCGCGCAGCCTCAAGACCAATTGTATCGACCTTATTGGCAACGATGATCGATGGAACACCCTGTTTTTCAGCGATCACAAGGAAGCGATCAAGCATCCGCATCCTGGGATCAGGATTGGCACATGCAAAAACAAAAACCGCCTGATCCGGATTTGCCAACAGCACCTGCTGGTATTCTCCCTGCGGGCGTGGATCCAGCCTGACGATGGCACTTTTTCTATCAAAGATCTCCTCAATCGAGCCTGTACCATCCTCCATCACAGACATTACAACCCTATCACCAACAGCCGCGATATCCCCGACACGGTGTCCTTGTTTAAGTTTACCGCGAAGCTGACAGGTAATCACCTTTGGATCATTATCCGGCAGGACAAAGAAAAAACCTGATTGTGTTCTTATAATCAAACCGGATAATGATTCTGAACCAGATTTATTCATTAGCTTCCGTATGTATATCTTTATTCAATTTATTAACCAACCAAAAAAGCACGTTTTCATTGTGTAAACAAATAATGATCCTTTAAGGATTTGGCGTCTCAGTCGGCGGAGGTGTCGGCGTCCTGGTCACCCCAATACTTGCTTCCCACCAAAATGGGCTGATCGGCTGACCGAAGAAATATGTTTCCACAATGCGTTTAAACATTGGGGCCGCAATTACAGATCCCTCGCCCCCATTCTCCGCGATTACTGCAATTGCGATATCGGGTTTTGCAGGATTATTTGCGTCCGTATAACCGGCAAACCAGGCATGCGGAGTCGTCGTGCTATTCTGGGCGGTTCCGGTCTTACCATAGATCGGTATGCTCATGTTGTTGAAACGGGGATAGGCTGTTCCCCGCTTATTCCGGATTACCTGAAGCATGGCAGCTCTGAGTGCGGCAAGCGTTTCAGGTTTAATCGGAAGCACGCCGCGGGCTTCAGGTTTAAATGTAAGCTCATCCAAACCATTCGGACCAGTCACTTTTTCAACAAGCTGAGGCCGGTATAACGTTCCACCATTACCGATTGCAGCCATAAAATCTGCCACCTGAAGCGGGGTCACAAGAACATCACCCTGTCCAATTGCCTGATTAACCGCATCGAGTAAAGTCGGCGGATTATCGATCGTCCCGGCAGCTTCGTCAACCTGGGCAATTCCGGTATCTGAGCCAAGCCCGAAACCGCGTGCCATATCCGCAATCGCAGTCACTCGACCCTGGTTATATAAATCCAAGCCAATATGCCAAAAATAAGGGTTGCAGGAGCGCATCAGTGCACCTGTCAGATCAAGTGTACCTGAAGGCTGGGTATGGCCTTCGCCTGTTGCCTGTAATTCACTCTGGAAATGATCCCAGGTCCAATCATGAAGTGTACGGTCTCCAAGCTCAGTAAAATCATAACCACATTCATATTTTGTTTCAGGGGTATATGTACCGCTTTCCAGCGCAGCTGAAAAAGTAATCACTTTGAAAACTGACCCGAGAGGATAAAGCCCCTGGGCAGCACGGTCGAGCATTGGGGTATAGGGATCATTCAGCAGATTACCTAGTACATACCCGCCGTTCGTGTTATTAGGATCAAATAGATTTGGATCGTATTTTGGAGAAGAAGCCATTGCCAGGACGCGGCCAGTATTTCTTTCAATCACCACAATCGATCCGCGGAAATCAACCATGGCTTTTTGAGCCTGCTCCTGTAAATTTCGATTTATTGTTAATGTGACAGAGGATGACTTGACTGGACGTGTCGCTGCAAATTGAGAAATTACTTTGCCGCTTTTATCAACAAGGTAAAGGGTACCGCCTGTTTTCCCAGCAAGATATTGATCAGCCCATTTTTCAATACCTGTTTGACCTGTACGCTGGTTAAATGCATAGCCGCGGCGCAAAAAACTTCCTATTTTTTCCCTGAGTAAAGGATCAACGTATCTTACTGACTGTGGTGCTATCCCGCCATGATAATAAAAACGCTAATTATATTGAGCCATTACAACTCCGCCAAATCATGCGAGGCGGTTGATATCACTCAACTCTGCTTCTCCGATAGCCAGATACCAATCTTTATTCCGCTTATTATCCTA
>CAZBRI010000214.1:0-5869 GCA_964494055.1 uncultured Anaerolinea sp. | reverse complement strand
ATAAGTAATTGTGATAATCCCCGGGTTGTTAATAAAACCTTGTAATAAGTTCCAACAATATTAATCGTAGATTTGTTCTTCGGTCGGTCGTTTGATTTGATTATAAAATGCATGGATCAGACAATAAGAAATGGGAACAATTTGTACATTAATTAATCGCTAATTCGGATTGATAAGTGAATCCCATTTATCAATCCGAATTTTTATTTTGACAGGTAAGGATGGTCTATGTCAAAAATTCCATGCTGATGATGCAAATATATTTATTTTGTGAGCTCCGACCTGAGCATCTCAAGCGCTGAGTTAGCTCCCCAGATGGCAAGATTCTTTGGATGACCGCCGTAACCCCTGATTTCATTTTTTTGATTATTTGGTGTGATCAATACAAGATCAATTTCCAGTTTTTCATTAATTGGTCTGGTTTGAAGTCCCAAACCGACTTCAGATTTTTGTTTTGACATTTCACTTTTTACCAGGTCAGCCAGGTCATTTTTTTCTAAAACTACGGATGAAATTTTGCCGCCTGTAAATAAATCTGACCCATAAACTGATAATGACCGGGTAAGTTCGCCGCCAGTGTTTATTTCAACAACTGCCATTTTCCAATTTTTTAAAGCTAAATGATTTAAGGTCAAACCCTCAAGTGTTTCATTGTCTGATCCAAAAATAGCTTTTCCTAAAACTGATCGAATATCCTGTTCCACTTTATCAATCATTGCATCTGCTGATTGTTCATCGTCGGATTTTGCTGTTATCCGGATATCCACAATCCCGTAATGAGCAGCCAAACCAACTGTGGGGTTGCTGAGAAGTTCGAAGTCCCCGATTTTTTCATCAATCGCCCCCTCTCCCATACCAGAGACATGCAATATCCGGGCTTTGATCAATCCGGTCAGGTTGTACTTTTTTCGCAGATATGGGAATACGGCATTCTCTGATAGGTATTCCATCTCTTTAGGAACTCCCGGCAGCGAAATCACGCATTTATCCTCTTTTTCATAAACGAATGCTGGCGCTGTTCCAACTGCATTGGAGATCGGAATTGCACCCATGGGTATATAGGCTTGTTTTTTTTGATTTTCTGTTGGAATTCTTCCAAACCTGTTCATCCGGTCAACAATCTCTTGCCACAGGGATGGAACAAATACGGTATCGACACCAAATGCCAGGGCAACTGCATCACGGGTTGGGTCATCTACGGTTGGTCCCAATCCGCCTGTTGTGATAATTATTTGGCTCCTTTTCAGCGTTTCCTGTATGATGCCGGCAATTCTCTCAATATTGTCGCCAATTGTGCTAGTTCTAAACACATCAATATTTAAGTCACGCAAATTTCTTGCCAAAAAAGCAGAATTTGTGTCAATAATCTCGCCCAATAAAATTTCTGTTCCGATTGTGATGATTTCAGCTGACGGCATAACAACCTCTATTGTTTATTACTGCTAAAGAAAAAGCGCAGAGGATGCGCTCCTCTGCGCTTTGATCAATATATTAATTGGTTGAAAAATTATTCAACACCGAGATAGCTCTTTTGAACCTCACCGTTATTCTTGAGATTCTCAGCGGTATCGCTCAGAATAATCTCGCCTGTTTGAAGAACATAACCTCTATTGGCAATTGAAAGTGCCATGAGTGCATTTTGTTCTACCAGCAATATGGTTGTGCCTTCTTTGTTGATTGAGATGATAGTTTCAAATATCAGGTCAACTAAAATTGGAGCAAGACCCATTGACGGTTCATCCAGTAACAGGATGCGTGGTCTAGCCATCAAGGCTCTTCCCATGGCAAGCATCTGCTGCTCGCCGCCAGAGAGGGTTCCGCCTTTTTGCTTGATACGTTCCTTCAATCTGGGAAAGAGACTGAGTACCCGTTCAAGGTCCTGTTGAATACCTTCCTTATCGTTTCGCGCATATGCACCCATTTCCAGGTTTTCCATAACGCTCATGCGGGGAAAGATCATTCGGCCTTCAGGGCTTTGTGCGATTCCATGAGCAGCAACCTGGTGGGACGGCAGTTTGTGGAGTTCAAGGTCATCTAGTTTGATGGAACCGGTTCTAGGTTTCAACAAGCCCTGGATAGTACGAAGGGTGGTGGTTTTCCCTGCGCCATTGGAACCGATTAATGTGACGATTTCGCCGTCATTAACCTTAAGAGAGATCCCTTTGAGGGCATGTATATTACCGTAATATGTGTGTACATCAATTAACTCAAGCATGAAGCACCGGTCCTAAGTATTATGTTTGGAAGCGTTGCCTTTACCCAGGTAAGCTTCGATCACCAGGGTATTGCTCTGGACATCAGCAGGAACACCTTCTGCGATTTTTTCACCATGGTCCAGGACGGAAACGCGATCTGAGATGCTCATGACCACACGCATGTGATGTTCGATCAAAAGAATGGTTAACCCAAGTTCACTCCGCAATCGTTTGATGAAATTTGTCAAATCCTGCGTTTCATTCGGGTTCATTCCGGCGGTTGGTTCATCAAGCAAAAGTAATTTCGGTTTGGTTCCCAATGCGCGGGCAATTTCAAGACGGCGCTGGAGACCATAAGGCAGGTTTTTTGCATAAGTTTCAGCATCAGATTTTCGAAGACCAACAAAATCAAGCAGATCAAGAGCTTCTTCCCTGGCTGATTTCTCTTCATTCATTGTGAATGGAGAATGAAAAACCTGACCTAAAAGTGATGATCGAAGACGAACATGTTTTCCAACCAATACATTGTCAATGGCGCTCATATTACCGAATAAACGGATGTTTTGGAAGGTACGGGCAATTCCCAGGGCTGTAATGTCAAAGGATTTTTTATTGAGCAGGCTGATACCATCAAACATCATCTCGCCGCTAGTAATCGAATAGATGCCCGTTATGGTATTGAAAAATGTTGTTTTCCCTGCACCGTTTGGACCGATTAAACCGGCTATCATGCCTTTTTCAATGGTAAAGTCAACTTTATTTACAGCAGTGAGACCGCCGAATGTTTTAGTAATCGCTTTAGCTTCTAATAATGCCATGTCGACCTCCTATGCCTCTACCGCAGCGGGTTCTTCGGCAATTTCTTCGCCTCTGAGTTCTGCTTTGCGTTGTGCGCTTGGGATAAGACCTTCAGGTCGGACAGCCATCATGATAACAAGCGTCAGGCCAAACAGTAAAAAGCGGTACAGAATAGGGTTGGCATTTTGCTCAACCGCCGCCTGTACTGTATGGTAGTTTGAAAGTGCCGGTAATATGGTGTTTTTCAACAAACCAGCCAGGAAGTCTTTCAAAGCAGGTAAGAAGAGGCGGTCTGCAGTCATGATTACCAGGCCGCCGACGATGACGCCGTTGATATTCCCAAGACCACCCAGGATCACCATACAAAGAACTATGATGGAAACACTGAAATCAAATACGCTTGGGAAAATGGCCCGGATGTAAGCACCATAAAAAGCACCGGCAAAACCGGAGAACATGGCGCCCATGGCGAAGGCGAGCAGCTTGGTCCGAACCGGATCAATACCCATTTGTGAGGCGGCCAATTCATCTTCTCGAATAGCCATCCAGGCACGGCCTGTGCGGCTGTCGCGTAATCGGCGTATGATGAAAATGGAGAGCAAAATGATCGCGATGACCAGGAAATACCATGGAATTGGGTTATCGGATTGGAATTCGCCGATAAATGGCAAAATAGGACGGCCGATCGGATTGATGCCTTTTTCACCAGCGGTGAGATCAACATCTTTGATAAATGTGATACAGGCTAATGTTGAATTTCCGCCAAACAATTTTGTAATTGCAGGAATAACCCAACAGGTCAATGGTTCCTGAATGGTGACCTTTATTAGATTTTTGAAAATGACCGGCACAATTTCACCAAAACCAAGTGTGACGATGGCCAGGTAATCACCGCGAAGAGGCAGGGTGGGTGCACCAAGGATCAAACCGAAGATACCTGCCACAGCTGCTGCGATCCAGATCACGATCCAGAAATTCAGGAAAATTCCGTGCTGCGGGGAAGACAAAATACCCGTTGTGTATGCTCCGATGGCGAAGAAAGCAGCATAACCAAGATCCAGCAATCCAGCAAACCCGACAACGATGTTCAATCCAAGGGCAAGAATTGTAAAGATCAGGGCGAAAATAATTTGTGCTGTCCAGCGCAGACCAGTGAATTGATCTACAAATGGAAAGGAAATTACAACAAAGCTGATCAGGATTATTTGAGCCAGCCGCTGCTGCTTTTCAGGAAGTGTATGAACAGCTGTCAGAACGACCGAGAAAGCGAACAATGAGAGAACGCCAACCAGGTTAGCCTGAATAATGATATCGATTGTATTTGGATCTTTACCGATAGCACCAGCGACCACCAGGTCATCGAGAATGCTGATGATTAATAAAGTGCCTGCAGCCAGCAGTGAAGGCACGATAGATCCTTTGGCTGCTTCCAGGTAGCTTTTGGTGGTTATTTTGCCGCCGAGGAAAAATCCGAGACCCATACCGGCGACACCACCTGCAACGGCAACGGACCAGCCGCCAAAGAGCAGGACGACGAACCCGGCTACTAGACCAATGATAATACTTGTTTTATATTGTTGATTCATGGCTGCCTACGCTTTGTCGCTGACATGTTCTCCGAGTAAACCGGAGGGACGGAACAGCAGAATTAAAACCAGTGTTGCAAAAACAAGGGCGTTTGTCCAGCGGGCATTGAGATAACCATCACTAAAGGATGCGAGGAGACCGATCATAAAGCCGCCCAGCATACCGCCGGTGATATTGCCGATACCTCCGAGCACCGCCGCAGTAAATGACTGCAAACCGGCACGGAAGCCCATGAACCACCAGGCAGTATTGTTATATAGACCAGCCATTAAGCCTGCTGCGCCTGCCAGACCGCCGCCAATCGCAAAAGTAGTTGAGATAACACGGTCAATATCGATGCCAAGCATTTTAGAAGCATCTCGATTCTGTGCAACTGCACGCATGGCTTTTCCCATTCTCGTATTTTGCACAAACAACCGTAAAGAGATCATCATAATACTGGCCAGAACCATCACGAGCAAATCTTTGATGGTAAATCGTAAATTTATACCTGTTAATGCAAGTAAGTTTACATCCATACCGTAAGCAGCCATTATTTTCCCGAGCATATCAGGGAAAACTTTTTGTGACGCCCCACCGGTGGTGCCAAAGGATGGTACAAGCCAGGACTGACCGGCCCAGATAAGACCGAGATTTTCAAGAATAAACGAGACACCAATGGCCGAAATCAATGCAGCCAATCGAGATGAATTGCGAAGTCTGCGATAAGCAATTCTTTCGATAAATGCATTCAAACCTGCACCCACCAGGATTGAAACGATAAGTGCCAGAACTAAACCGACAATTATTTTTCCAGGTGAGGTTGCATCAAGGGTCCCTGTTAATGACAATACAGTTAGCGATGTAAATACACCGATCATGTACACATCACCATGTGCAAAATTGACAAGTTCAATAATGCCATAAACCATTGTGTAACCCAGTGCGATAATGGAAATGATCGCACCGTTTGCCAGGCCAATAACTAAAAATTGTACTAATTGGAATGGGTTTGCTTTTACAGCTGCATAGATTGTTGGAATATCAAACCCTGCTATCGGGCCGATCAATAAAACTATATATAAAACAAGAACGCTGATTAATATGCGTCTCAGGTTGATTTTCGTTTGCTTGCCCATGTTCCTCCGTTCGGCGTGCGGCGCATCCCTTAAGAAATATTTGGGGGCGGCATTATGAATGCCGCCCCCAAATGGGTAACGCTAAATCTTACTTGAAGGTTCCTACAGCAACGTAAGAGCCCTTCTGAACTTGATAGAAGGTCATGTCGGTCAGGCTGGTGTCGCCATTCG
>CAZBRI010000213.1:0-5912 GCA_964494055.1 uncultured Anaerolinea sp. | reverse complement strand
GTGCAAGGTACCCCAGTGCTTCCAGGGCGGGAGCAAGGGCAGCCGTAAAGGTGACTGCGCGGATGTTGGCATCCCGGTTGGCAGCGTTGGTCACACGGAAGTTTTCGATGTTCTCTTCAGCGCGGTTGAAAGCCTGGGCTTCGCGAACTGCTGAGATGCTTTCCTGCAGGCTGGCGTTGACCGAGCCCATCTCTTTCCGGCTGGTGCGGAATGCCTTGCGTGCCTGGTCTGAAAAATAGACCGTGGCAATGATCATCAGCGGGGTAACGGCCATGCTGAGCAGGGCAAAAGGTATGTTTTTGCTCAACATATTGTAGGCGATCCAGCCAAGTAGCAGCACGCCGCTGGCGACGTTGACCAGCGCAAAGCTGATGGCCTGGTTGATGGTTTCAGTATCATTGGTGATACGGCTCATCAGGTCGCCGGCTTCGTGTTCAGCATAATATCCAACCGGCAGGCGGTGCAGGTGATCAAACACCTCGGTCCGCAGCGAGCGCAGCACATGCTGGCCTGCCCAGGTCATTGAGAAGAAGGTGGCACCGGTCAAAACAGAACCGACCACGTAAAGGACAATGATCAAAAGGATCATGCGCCCCAGACCTGCGATTCGTTCATCACTGGTTTGTGTGCCGTCTGTTTTTGGTTCAGCCAAACCGCCCAGGGCAAAGACTTTTTTGATGAAAGTCTGTGTCCGGCCGTTTGGCTGCTTATCCACGGCCAGCCAGCAGTTGGAACCGGTGCCGGGAGCCTCACTGGCTGTTCCGGGGAATGTCATTCCGCTGGCAGCAGCTGCCGGCGCGAGGTAACAATCCACCAGCTGACCGGTTAATTCCGGGTTGGTGACCTGCGCCCAGGTGGAGATAACAACAAACAACAGGGCAGCTAATAAAGCTGGCCAAAAGGGCGAAAAATGTTCCACCAGGCGGCCGAGTGTTTTGCCGGCGCTGGTTGGTTTGGATGTTTCTTGTTCTAATAATCCATGTCCACGCATCATAAGAAATACCTACTTCTCGCCGCCGATTAATTGCGACGTGTAAATTTCTGCATAAATTTCATTATCTTCAAGCAGGTCGGCATGTTTACCGATGGCTGCGATATGGCCTTTTTCAAGCACAATGATCTGGTCAGCATTAATAACTGTGCTGATGCGCTGTGCAATCACAAACGATGTACGGTTCTTCATTAATTTTTCCAGGGCTGCCTGAATGACCGCTTCTGTGCCGAGATCGACACTGGAAGTGGAGTCATCCAGGATCAATATACGCGGGTTGAGCAGCAGGGCACGCGCAATGGCGATGCGCTGTTTCTGACCGCCTGATAAGGTGGTTCCCCGCTCACCGACAGGGGTGGCATACCCATCCGGGAATGAGGTAATAAATTCATGGGCGGCTGCAGCTCGTGCTGCTGCTTCGATTTCTGCATCTGTGGCATCCGGCCGGCCGAAGGCGATGTTATCGCGGATGCTTCCGGAGAAAAGGTTGGTTTCCTGCAGGACGATACCGATCTGTGCCCGCAGCGATTCGAGATTCAGGTCCCGCAGGTCATAACCGTCAATGGTGATGCGTCCTTCAGTGGGGTCATAAAAGCGGGGCAGAAGGTTGATGATGGATGTTTTACCCGAACCGGTTGCACCCAGCAGTGCGATTGTTTGACCGGGCCTGGCTTCGAATGAAACCTTATCCAGCACCGGGTCGCCGCCGCCGACATAACGGAAGGTCACATTTTCAAAATTGATATTTCCGGTTACATCCGGCAGTTGAACAGCATCGGCCTTGTCAACAACATCTGATTTCGCATCCAGTATCTCGAAAATACGTGTGGCGGAAGCTGCTGCCTGACCGAACTGTGTGATGATGAAGCCCAGCTGCGCGACAGGGAAGAAGATGTACATCAGGTACATGCTGAATTCCTGCCACTCGCCCAGTGTAAGGGTACCCATAATGATCTGCCGTCCGCCGAAGTACAGCATGGATGACTGACCAAGGTTGGCCACCAGGAAAACGGTCGGCATCAGGAAGGTGAACAGCCGGGCAATGGTGATTTGTTGATCCATCAGGTCATTCGCGGCTGTGCGGAATTTGACTTCTTCGCTCTTCTCGCGGGTAAAGGCTTTGACCACTTTGATACCAGCCAGGTTTTCCTGCAGGATGGTGTTCAGGGTGGATAACTTTTGCTGTACTTTTGAGAACAACGGCTGGCTGACCGTGCCAAAAAATACGAACAACAGCATGGCAACCGGCATGATCCAGATGGTTGCCAGTGCCAGCTGTGCGTTGGTGGTAAAGAGAATGATCAGTGTGGCAGTCAGCAGGACCAGGGCACCAACCAGCTGCAGCAGCCCCTGCCCGAGGAACAGGCGCAGCTTCTCAACATCGTCTGTGGCACGGATCATTAATTGACCGGTTTGATTCTGGTCGTGATAGGAGAATGACAGGCGCTGAATTTTGGCGTACAGGTCATTCCGCAGGTCAAAGGCTACCGACTGCGAATTGCGTTCAGCCCAGTATGACTGCAGGAAGGAAAACACCCCTCGCAGCACCGCGAATCCAACGATCAGCAGACCTGCCTGTATCAGCTGTGCAGGCGCATTGGCTTTGTCAGCTGTCAGCTGCGCGGTCAGCTGCTCGCGGGTCCAGGATGCTGGCAGTTTCAGAAAATCCAGGATCTTCGGCAGGGCCATGGAGGCAAAGGCAGCCGGGATCTTATCCAGTGCATCCAGTACTTTGACGGCAATCACACCGCTGCTGACAGCATCGATGATGCTGCGGATGAGACGGGGGACTGCCAGTTGTGATAATGTTGCAACCAGTAAGAAAATATAGGGCAGGGATGCCTGCCCGCGGTAATTCCAGAGATAACGCGAGGCCCGGCCGATCACATTGCCCTGTGAGCTCATGGATTGGCGTTGAGCACGCTTTGACATACTATGTGAAGCTTGCACTGTGTTTTTCCTTTCGAACTAATATTAAATTTTTTCTTCAACCAGCACGGGAGTGAGCTCGCGGACTGGTTCAACAATGGCAATATTGAGATCCATCATTTCAACCGGTGCGCGGAGAAGCATGCGAATACCGGTGCTGAAAAGGCGTTTGATCATAAACAACGGGGTAAGAACGGTGTTCATTAGACCTGTACGACCGTTGGTGGCAGGTGACGCCAGCCATAGTGCTTTTTGCGCAGGGACGACTGCTTCATTTCCCCACAGGGCAGCCACAAACCGGATGACCCCGACCTGTTTTTCATAACCTGATACAGCATGTACCTGGCTCAACATCTCTGTCAAAACCAGGCCGGGGTTGAAACCGATAATTTCAACACCGCTGTTCTTGTATTCAGCAGCCATGGTTTTTGTAAAATTCCGGACCCAAACCTTGCTGGAGCTGTAAGCATTCTGGAACTTGATCGAACCGGTGTCGCCGCGTCCGAGCAGATTGATCAATTTACCGCTCTTTTGCGGCAGCATGTACCGCAGGGCGACAACGGAACCATTATAGGTGCCGATGATATTGGTGTTGATCACATTTGAGAAATCCCTGGCCGGGATGTGTGCGGTCGGACCGTAAGGTGCAGAAAGCCCGGCGTTGTTAACCCAGATATCGATTCTTCCAAAACTATCGACAGCCAGCCTGCCAAGGGCTTCCACCTGAACGATATCAGCCGCATCGCAGGCCATGCCCACAGCCTGAAAGCCCCGGGCTTGCAGTGTTTTCAAAGCGCTCTCCACCGAGTGTGCACTGCGGGAGGCGATCACGATCTTTGCACCTGCATGCGCGTACTCGTTGGCAATCGCCAGGCCCAGCCCGCGTGAACCGCCGGTGATGACGGCCACTTTATTCTGTAAGATCAATTCCTTCATGATTGTAATCTCCAAATTTTTATACTGATGCGTTTATACCGATCAGATATGTTTGTCAGGTTTCTTAAATTCGAAGCGGCTGGCTGCACGGGTGAGTGATTCAAGAGCTGCTGCAACTGAATCGTATTCTTCAGGAGTAATGGATGTTACAAGGTCTTCCACCCAGGTTGAACGTGCTTCAACCCCCCGTTCGATCAGGCCGCGGCCATTATCCGACAGCTCCAGCAGCTTGCCGCGGCGGTCTGATGGATCTTCAGTGCGAAGCAGTAAGCCGCTCTGCACCAGCTTATCCACCAGCTGACTTGCAGCTGCCGCGCTGATATCCATTTTTTCACTGATGTCAGAAACACTGCGTGAGCGGTGATAATAGAGCTCCATCAGGATCCCAAACTGCGGCATGGACAGACCGGATGCTTTTACATAACGCGACCAGGCATGCATGGAGCGGGTGGTGAATATATCTGTCCATCCCCGGAGGATGGCGGTTAATTGGACTAAGTCAGTCATAGTTAAGTGAGCCTATTAGTTAAGCGCGCTAAACTATATACCCAGTGAAGTTGTTTGTCAAGCTAGATTCGGGATTATTTATAAATCTCTAACAAATGGCCGGGTTCGGGCAGAGTCGAATTAATCCTGTTTTCGTCAGGAGAACAGCTGGAATGATTTTCCCGGGAAACCGGGTATTTTTCCAAAAGACGTATAATTAATATGTATAGAATGTACCGTGTAATAAAGTTAAGAAAGGTATAAACCCATGCATGAAAAACTTCCGCAATCGCTGGAAGGGGTTTCCAAAACTTTACTGCTGCCGCTCCTGGTTCGGGCACGGGAGAGTCAGCGTAATAGCGGTGTTTTCAAAGATGATAAAGCTGTTGAAATTGTCAACAATATCGATGCGGATTTTTCAAAATTGGTCATGCACAGGCATGATGAGGTCGCAGTCATTGTCCGCATGCGCAAATTTGACAGGGTCATCCAGGATTTTCTTACCTGCACACCTGATGGGGTGGTTATTCATTTTGGCTGTGGATTGGACACCCGGTTTGAGCGCATCGGATTCGAAAATGCGGAATGGTTCGATCTGGATGTACCGGAAGTGATGAACCTGCGTAAAAAATTATTCATTACAGCTGCCCCGCATTATCACACCATTACAGCTTCTGTCTTTGAAACAGGCTGGCTGGCTGAACTTGAACTGTTCAAACTGCGGCCGATTCTATTTGCTGGTGAGGGAGTACTGCCGTATTTCGATAATACACAGGTAATGGAATTGTTTCAGCGCATGGGAAACCAATTCCCGGGCTGTGAAATGGTTTGTGATGCGCACAGTCCCTTCATTATATGGGCAGATAACCTTCACCTGGCCCTGGCCGGCATTCAGGCACGCCTTTGCTGGAAATTGAAAAACCCGGCCGATGTGGAAACCTGGGGACAGGATTTCAAGCTGTTGGAAGCATGGAATTACTACGGCGATGACGAGCCGCTGATGGCACCTTATAGATGGTTACGTTTTATTCCCGGGCTGGCGAAGTCATCCGGTATTTACCATTACAAACTTGGTAAATAAAAACTATTTTCCAGGTCCTGGTCGTTTTTTTACAAAGATGACCAGGCCTACTCCAACCAGTGCTGCAGATCCACAAAATGGCTGGAATGGACGGGTTAGGGGGTTGGGAGCTGAAGGCGGGGTTGGCTGGGGAATATTCGCTGCAGGGATAGATGTACTTGTGGCTGCTGGAATCGCCGGCGGGATCGGTGTTGCCTGCAGGATGCGTTGCATATTGATGCCTTGATCACCGTAAAAAGAAGGTGTTAAATACCCTGTCAGCTGATCACCTTTGAATTTATAAACAATCTGCTCCTGCTTGTCATTCCTGGAATAATTGATCGACAGGCTGCCATCCCCGTTATCAACCCAGTTTCCTTCAATGGTCAGGATAGAGGGATCATTTGGCGAAATTAAATTCAAGCCGGGCAGTATGGTCAGCACTGAGGCTCAGCTTTAACACGGCCTGCCTGCCATCTGCCAGGGTAAGGGTCCCAGTTTTGTAATTCC
>CAZBRI010000212.1:0-5926 GCA_964494055.1 uncultured Anaerolinea sp. | reverse complement strand
CATGCTGGTAAACATCAACCCGACCATGCTGGTAAACATAGACCGGCCATTGACACTTTCCGCTTTTTCAGGTTAATTGATAGAACAAATAATGCGAATAAATAATATTTAACGGATAAAAGAGAATTTTCTAATGCTGATCTGTTCAATAAATACAACAGATAGGATTTTTTTAATCATCAAGGATCAAATTAAATTAAAAAAGGCCGTTAAAAAAACGGCCTTTTTTAATTATTTTGAATGATTAGAGCCCGGCTGCTTTACGCATGGCTGCTGCCCGTTCGGTGTTTTCCCAGGGGAATTGAACGTCGTCACGTCCGAAATGGCCATATGCTGCTGTTTTGCGATAGATCGGGCGGCGGAGATCCAGATCATGGATGATGGCGCCCGGGCGAAGATCAAAGAACTTGTTGATCAGATCAACAATCTCCTGATCATCAATGACACCGGTTCCAAATGTTTCCACATTAATTGAAAGCGGGTGAGCCACACCAATAGCGTAAGCTACCTGTATCTCACAGCGGTCTGCCAGGCCGGCAGCCACTACGTTCTTGGCGACCCATCTTGCGGCGTAGGCTGCTGAACGATCCACCTTTGTAGGATCCTTACCGGAAAAAGCACCGCCGCCATGACGACCCATGCCGCCATAAGTATCAACAATGATCTTTCGGCCGGTCACACCTGCATCACCCATTGGCCCGCCGATTACGAAGCGGCCGGTCGGGTTCACGTACACATTGAGTTGATCATCTACCATACCCTTTGGAAGTGTCGGATAGATTACATGCTCGCTGATTTCTTCGAATATATCTGACTGCGAAATATCAGGTGAATGCTGAGTAGAGATAAGCACTGTATCAATGCGTTTTGGCTTCCCAAATGCATATTCAACGGTAACCTGGCTCTTTCCATCCGGCCTCAGCCAGGGCAGAGTGCCGTCTTTGCGTAATTCACTCAGCCGGCGGGACAATTTATGCGCCATGTAGATCGGCATGGGCATCAGGGTTTCGGTTTCATTACAGGCAAAACCAAACATCATGCCCTGATCACCAGCACCGACATGCTCATAATTCTTGTCTTTCATGTCGCCGCTTTTATCTTCCATGGCATGGTCAACACCCATGGCTATATCCTGGCTCTGGCTGGCAATGGCAGAAAGAACTGCGCAGGTATTGCCATCAAATCCCTTATCACTGCTGTCATAACCAATTTCTTTAACAACTTTGCGGACAAGATCATCAAAATTAACAAATGCGCTCGTCGTGATCTCACCCAGCAGCATCACAATTCCGGTTTTTGTGGCAGTCTCGCAGGCTACCCTCGAAAATGGATCCTGTTCAAGACAGGCATCCAGCACCGCATCAGATACCTGGTCACAAAGTTTATCCGGGTGTCCTTCGGTAACAGATTCGGATGTGAATAATAATTTTGGTGACTTCATAAATGTCGTGCTCATGGTTTGATCTCCTTAATAAAAAATACCCTTTGGTCAATCTGAAAGGGCATTTGGCGCATTCGCTCGGCTGCCCTCTCATCTCCCAGAAGCTTTCTGTCGGATTTGGCACCGCGTTTCAGGAAATTTTCATCACATGACTGATTCGTGAAAAAATTAACCTGTAACCGGTTGTCGAGGCATCAAAGGGCCGTTCCCTCCGCCTCTCTGGATAAGAGTGCCGTAATAGGGCTATTAAATTATGGCGGGATATTACCACAATAGAATGCCTAAGTCAAACACCATGATCAATATGGCTGAATATACTTCATCGAATAAACGGAATAAATTATCCGGCTCACGCCGTGATCAATTTTAACTGTTCGATTTTTGCAGTTGGAGAAAATAGCTGGATATTATTGAATATTGCATTCAAATGGTAAACAACATCCTCATAGGGTACCCCAGGCGGAGCGTAGGCTGCAAATAAAACACGTTGTGTCTGCGGCCGGATGATCGAACGGGAATCCTGCCCGTAAAGAATCGAACAACATAAACCACGCTCATCTCTCATCACCATATCCCCGGGAATAATTTCCTTTTCCACCCCATTCATCCTCGGTAGTATATCCCCTGTAATAGACATATCCAGCGTGATGCTGCCGGACAGATAATCAACATCATGACCCGCGGTCAGGATTAGGGTGTCGACTTCAGAAATAAAATTTGAATCCACAAGCGGTGATACGGTTGGAAGATTTTTCCCTTTATTAACGATCGATTCTACCTGCTGCAAAACATGATATGTCTTGCTGAATTTTTTATAATATCTCTGGTATGCTTCCATCACCGGGATGGCAAGAAAATCCTGGCGGGAAAAATTTGCATATTTATTCCTGATTTTTTCTTCAATAATTTTTTTACGGGCATCCAATTCCCCTGAATGGTCAACTGCTTCAATATCATTGACTTCCAGGAACCCCCCCAGGGCTCCCGGATGAGCCAGTCTCCACCTTTCAGTTTCAGTAATTATCAGCATCAATTGCCACACGCATGGAATTCAAATCTTTTCTCAAACCATAGATAATTAAATTAATATATAATATTTTTGTAATTATAAACAAAAATATATATATTTATCCGGTACAGCGCAGCAGGGGGTAGTGAATTATTCTCACTCATTCCCCGGCGAAGAATAATGACGAGGTGCATGATGACAGAATCCAATTCCCAGCCTTCCTACCGGATCACCGATCTTCAAGAGAATGACCGTCCTAGAGAAAGGCTTTACTTACACGGACCGAAGGTACTAAGCAATGCAGAGCTGATCGCCATTTTGCTTCGCGTGGGAGTGCCAGGAGAAAATGCAGTTCAGGTGAGTCAGCGGCTGTTGTATAAATTCAAAGGACTCGGGGGGCTGCACAGGGCACCATTTGACGAATTATGCGAACAACACGGGATTGGGGCCGCCAAAGCTGCCCAGATAAAGGCGGCCATAGAATTAGGAAGGCGCTTGAACGAAGAAGGCCCGGCGGAAAGACCAGCCATAAATTCACCGGCGGACGCAGCAGACCTTGTGCGTTATGAAATGAGTGCCCTTGAGCAGGAACATTTACGAGTGATGCTGCTTGACCGTCGTAATAAGGTAATGGAAATATCTGAAATTTACCGTGGTTCTGTCAATTCTTCACAGGTACGGGTCGGAGAGGTATTTAAAGAAGCGGTCAGAAAAAATGCATCTTCCCTCATCATCATTCATAACCATCCGAGCGGAGATCCAACACCAAGTCCGGATGATGTGGCTGTAACCAGGGCAATCATACAGGCGGGCAAATTGCTGGATATTGATGTTTTAGATCACCTGGTTATTGGTGAGGGAAAATGGGTCTCACTCAAAGAAAGAGGATTGGGCTTTTCCTGAAAGATAAAATCTGCCTAATCATTTACCTGGACATCACATGCTCGTAATTCTCTGATACAGTTGTCCCGAACAAAATCCGGCAAAGACAACAGAGGCGGCCGCAATTCCCACCTCGAAAATCCGCGCATTTCAGGTAAGACCGCTTTTAAGATGGGAGGGAAAGGCATATATTTATCCAGGATCAGACGCCTTTTATTTAATTCATCCTGTGCTTCCAGTGCATCTCCATCCTGTGAAAAAATATCCCACACCTGGTCTAATAATGGGGAATACAAGTTGGCCATGGCCGTGATGGCACCGCCGGCGGAATGTTCCAGGGCATGCAGTAATAGACCGTCATAACCATTCAAAACCAGCAGTTCTGACCCAAACCGTTTCCCGAGTGCTGCCGCATGGTCCGGATCACCGGATGAATCTTTGATCCCTGCAAATTTTTCAGGAAATGCTTCTTTTAAACGGGCCAGGAGATCCATCGAGAGCGGAACACCGGATTGGGCGGGGATATGATACCCGAGTAAATAACCGCCTTCCGGAACAGCTCTTTGAATAACCTGTGCAAACCAGTTAAATAATCCTTCATCACTGACTTTTCGGAAATAGTAAGGGGGCAGTA
Organism: uncultured Anaerolinea sp.; assembly: GCA_964494055.1. Classification (GTDB taxonomy): domain Bacteria; phylum Chloroflexota; class Anaerolineae; order Anaerolineales; family Villigracilaceae; genus UBA5195. The sequence goes on along the minus strand of CAZBRI010000212.1, from coordinate 1,960 downwards.
CAACAACCCCTTCACACCCCAATTCAAATGCATTCCGGGTGATCTCAATCGTTTCTTCCAGGCTCGGAGTTCCGGTGCCTGCCAATAATTTAAATTCCGGAAATGTTTTTCGAACTTTTACTGCTTCCCTGATGGCTGAAAACCGCTCCTGCACCCCAAGCGACGGGCCTTCGCCGGTTGTCCCGAATAATAGGGCTCCGTGACAATCCCTAGATGCAAGATGATTCAAAAATGGATTGATCTGATCCAGATCCACTGAATAATCCTGCCGAAAAGGTGTCAGAGCTGCTGCGTAGATTCCGGCCAACGGGTGCTGTGCATGCATAAAGTCACTTCCTTATATATCTAATTTAAATTCAATGCTTGATTTCAATTTTATCCGGATTAATATCTAATATTCTAAACGGATTGATATTAATTATTTGAGTCTGTTCAAAAATGCTGATGTGACTGCCAACATTATTTTTATAAAATATTGTGTGCCCATGAAGCATGTACCTGGGACGGGCAGCCTTTATTAAAAAATTCAATGCTCTTAATCCGACATGAGTGGGATCCGTGTCATCATGAATTCCAAATGGAGGAGAATGGGTAATCAACAGATCCAATTTTTTCCCGCGGGTCTTTAATAAAATCCGGGGAAGGAGCTTGATGACACGCATATACATTTCTGATTGTGTATATTGATTTGGTCCAACAGGCCGGTATCGAATACTGCCGCCCAACCCGGCTATTACAATCCCTTTATCCTTAATGACTCTCCCATCGAGATTGAGACCGCCTTCAGCCCGTGAATTTTCCGATCGTAAAAATTCAGGATCATGATTGCCTGGTACATAATACAATGGAACATTGAAAACAGTCACCAGAAATTCCAGGTAGTTATATGGCAAATCACCGCAGCCAACAATCATGCGCACATCCGGGTAATTGGATTTCACCGCGGGATGATATAACCGGTCGATCATTTCATCGCTGACTGCCAGGATTTTCATAGGTAGTGTATTCGCATAACGCGAATTTTGCACTATTATCAATCGTTGCGCAAGAGGGAATGTCGAATTGGAGTTAAATTGCCGAATATTTTTTTATGGATAAAATTCGACTATAATTTGACTTACCCAGCTTATCATTTAAGGATCATAAAGAAATCATATGATCGTCTTAAGAGCACTTTATTTTATGTAGATGATCATAAGAATAATCCTTAACATTAGATCGAGCGTTTGCTGACATCAAAACTAATCATCATAAAATAGGTCCGACCCAAAGCGGGATTTCACCTTGTTGCCCAGAACGTGCTTTTGCTGTTGATTGGCGGCATCCACTGCTGTGAGTACCTGCAATTTGACACCTGCATCTTCACCGGCTGATTGGATGAGCGCGCGCACGTCTTTCGGGAAACACGAGCCTCCGTAGCCGGCGCCTGCATAGAGGAAGTCGTAGCCGATGCGTGGATCGCTGCCGATACCTTTTCGCACATGTTCAATATCGGCGCCAAGCTTCTCGGCAAGATTTGCCAACTCATTCATGAAGCTGATGCGTGTCGCCAGCATGGCGTTGGCCGCATATTTGGTGAGTTCTGCGCTACGAATGTCCATCAGAATCAGACGATCATGATGCCGCTGAAAGGGCGCATACAGTGCCCGCATATTCAATGCTGCCTGCTCATCATCGCAACCTAGAACGATTCTTCCCGGGCGCATGAAGTCGTCAATGGCTGCGCCTTCCTTCAGAAACTCGGGATTCGAAACAACGCTGAACGGTGTATTGACACCACGCAACGCCAGTTCCTGCGCTATCAGTGTCCTGACCGCGTCGGCCGTGCCGACCGGAACGGTACTCTTGTCAACCACGACCTTGTAGTCATTCATGTACTTGCCGATGTTCATTGCCGCCTCCAGCACGTACTTGAGATCGGAAGAGCACACGTCTGAACTCCAGTCACCTGAAGCTATCT
>CAZBRI010000211.1:0-5947 GCA_964494055.1 uncultured Anaerolinea sp. | reverse complement strand
GAATTACACGAAAAGAGCCGAATTTTGCGAATAGTATGGATTTGGGCTGAAGCAAACATCTGTAGTAAAGAGCAATTCTTGCGCAAGGAGGGGGTCCGCTTTTGATCTATGCCCTGGAATAGAACTACGCATAGCCCCAAGTGACGCAAAGACGAATTATTATTATGGCATCACTAGTGAAAAGCGTCATCTCGAATTACACGAAAAGAGCCGAATTTTGCGAATAGTATGGATTTGGGCTGAAGCAATCATCTGTGGTAAAGAGCAATTCTTGCGCAAGCGTGTCCTCCAAATTTCGGGCACTATGGATGCCGCTTTGTGATATAGTAGCCGCATGTTATTAAAAGGAAAGCCCGCGCTTGGGAGAATATTGTGCACTGCTGCACTTGCCATGCTCTGGCTTTGCAGCTGTGCAGGCAATCTCAGCACACCTCTGCAGCCAGTCATGCTGGAAGTAACCGGCACACAGGTGATCCGGATCGCGGTTCACTCTGGTTCTCTGAAAATCACTGAAGGTGCGGCAGGCGGGAAGCTGGAGATTACCGGCAGCCAACAGAGCACGGAATCAGCAGAGCTGGCAGTCAGCACCGATGCGAAAGGCGTGACGGTCCAGAACCCCAAAGGCAAAGGCGGGTTCTTCGGAACAGAGGACATCCCCGTCAGCCTGGATATAAAAGTGCCAGCCGGCCGGCAGGTGTACCTGGATCTTTTTGATGCGGATGTGACAATCCAGAATTATCACGGGAACGTTGATCTAAAAACCCTTTCCGGCAGGTTCAACGGCAGCGGCTTAAACGGAATCCTTTCCCTGAAATCCAACCGGGGCGATATCAGCCTGTCTGACAGCCGGGGAGAGGTGCATGTGATCGGCAACTACGGGATCCTGACCCTGGAAGGGGTTCGCGGTACAGTCGACTCATCCACGATTATGGGCAGCATACTATTTACCGGTCCCGTTAGGGAAGGTGATACCGTGCACCTGGAGACTGATCACGGCCCGGTAAAGATGATTCTGACTTCCGATTCGAGTGCAGCCTTGCAGGTGCACAGTGCAACCGGGGTGGTGACCTGCATGCTGCCCGGACTGCAGTCCGCACCCAACAGTTGTGAAGGGAAGATCGGTGCCGGTCTGGGAAATATCACCATCCGCACCGTTAGCGGGGAAGCCGGGATCTCGCTGATACCCTGAAATATGGATTGATGGTTTTAAAGCGATTGGGTAAAATGATTATTATCACTGTTTGAATTCCAACATACCGGTTTCTCCACTGGAACAACATACATCCCCCAAATTTTTCCCTTCATCCCTGTCATTATTACTATTTTTCCGGCATTAATTTTCACAACCCTGTAATAAAGCCGGGGTTATAACACTATAAGAATAATTGATACCTGAATTCAAGATGATTTTGAAAATCAAGATGTTTTGCTTATTGCATAATTCAAAAATGTGAGTACAATATCACTAATGTGAATTTTTAATCGTAAAACGTGACTTCCATCTCCACTGATCGACTACCTGCTACAAGGAGTTTTGATGGGTGCTGAAATGCGTGCAGTCTATTATCTTGGTCCTGAAAAGATCGAACTGCGCAGTGTGCCGATACCGGTGCCTGCGGATGGGGAATTATTGGTCCGGGTTCAGGCGGCCACTACCTGCGGCACAGATGTGAAGACTTTCCGGCGCGGACATTCCAAGTTTCCTCCCCCCTTTGTTTTTGGCCATGAGTTTGGCGGCGAGATCGTTGAAGTCGGCGCGGGTGTCACCCAGTTTCAAAAGGGTATGCGCGTTACTGCCAATGTCTTTGCAGAATGCGGGGAATGTTTTTACTGTAAACACGGTCAGGGCAACCTGTGTACGAACCTGATCTACAATTTTGGGGCATTCGCTGAATATAACATCATCCCGGCCTCCATCGTCCGGAAAACCACCTTTGAAATTCCATCTCATATATCCTGTGCGCAGGCGGCGGTTGTTGAACTGCTGGTGACTGTTGTGCATGGTCAGAACCTGTTGAATATTCAGCCCGGAGAGGTTGTTGCTATCATCGGGGCCGGCGGAGCTGTGGGGTTGATGCATCAGCAATTAGCGCTCAGGTCCGGGGCCGAAAAAGTGATCGCAGTCGGTCACAGCCCGCTGCGTTTGGCACAAGCCCAAAAACTGGGAGCCTCTGCACTGATCAATTCCAACCTGGATGACCCGGTGGAAGCGGTGCAGGACCTGACCGGCGGTTACGGCGCGGATGTGGTGATCGAATGTGCCGGCACAAAGAAAGCCTGGCAGACGGCTGTGGATATGGTACGGCGCGGCGGGCGGGTGATGTGGTTTGGCGGCCTGCCGGCAGGTTCCGAGATAACGCTGGATGCGGCCAGCATCCATTACGGCGAGCTGAAACTGATCGGTACGCACGGCGGTACAGCCAAAGATGCCCGGCAGGCTTTTGACCTGATTACCTCCGGGGTTGTGGATACGCAGGCTCTTTTGTCTGGTGAGCTGCCGCTCGAAAATGTTGAAAAGGCTCTCAGGATGATGATCGACGGTGAAGCGATCAAAATGATCATCAACCCTGGACTAAATTAACTCATTTTGGCTGTTGACACGGCCAATTAAAATTTGCTACACTCAAAAAAGTGAAATTTATTTCACATGGGTGAGCGCGTAAAAGGATCATTATGCCAGAAACAATGACACCCCGTGAACGTGTAACTGCCTCATTGAATCACAAGGAACCTGACCGGGTTCCTGTCACCCTTGGCGGCTCTGCCAATCATCTCACCGAAGAACGTTACAACCTGCTGCGGGACCATTTCGGGGTTAAGGATGTACCGCGCCGCACGCTGGTTGGTTTTTACACCACCCCTGATTACAACCCGGTTCTGGACTGCCTCGGAACGGATTTCCGTTTTATTCACATCCGCCCGCCAAAATCATTTATCTCCAACCCGGTCGTGCCAGGGCAATTCCAGGAGTTCAAGGATGAATGGGGATTAACACACCGCCTGGTCTCAGGTTATTATGACCTGGGCGGCGCACCCCTGGCGAAGGATCTCAGCCTGCAGTCAATTGAAAAATATCCCTGGCCTGACCCGAATGACCCGGCACGCATCGAAGGGCTCAAAGCTGAGATTGAACACCTGTATTACCAGACCAACTATGCCATTGTGGCACACAGGCCGGTGTACGGCAACCTGTGGGAAATGACCCGCGCGCTGATCGGGATGGAAAATGCCCTGATCCTGACAGTCAGTGATACAAAGTTATTCGAAGCCCTGCTCGAAAGGCTTGCTGTCGTGCTGGATGGTTTTTACGAGGCTTTCTTGAATGTGATCGGTCCGTATGTGCAGGTGGTGGAACTGGCGGATGATTACGGCACAAATTTCGGCCCGATGTTCAACCCGCTCATTTATAAAACCTACCTGATGCCGCATTACAAGAAGACAATTGCCATGATCAAGAAGAAGGCCCCGCAGGCCAAGATCTTGCTGCACTGCGACGGCGCTATCCGTAAATTCATGCCCGACCTGATCGAGACCGGTTTTGAGGTATTGAACCCGATCGAAGGTCATCTTAAGGGCATGGACCCTGTGGAATTAAAGAAGGAATATGGCAAAGACATGGTTTTCCAGGGCGGCGTGGATGTGAAGAAGGTCCTCAACAACGGCACGATTGAAGATGTTCGCCGTGAAGTGAGACTGCGCATTGAACAGATGGGTCAGGACGGCGGTTACATCCTGGCGCCGGCGCATAACTTTGGCAACGATATTCCGCTGGAAAATATGCTGGCTTTCTTTAAAGCTGGCCAGGAACTTGGTTTCTACCCGCTGCAGGTGCCTAAATGATACTGGAAGAACTTCGCCGAAAAGTACTGGAAACTGCCAACCTGCTGCCCAAATACGGGCTGGTGTGGATGGCCGGCGGGACCGTCTGTGCCCGTGACCCGGAATCCGGGCTGGTGGTCGTCACCCCGAGCGGTTTATCTTACGAAAGCCTGAAGCCTGAAGATATGCTTGTAACCGATATGGATATGAAGCTGGTGGACGGCAAATACCGCCCGTCAGTTGCCTTGAACCTGTGGACCGGGTTTATGCGGAACCGGCCTGAGATCAATGTCGTCCTGCATACTCATTCCCCGTATGCCACCTCTTTCTCGGTGGCGCACACATCCATCCCGATCATCACTGAAACCCAGGCGGATTGGTTCGGGGAACCCATCAGGGTCACACCCTACCTGAGTGTGGAAGATCCTGAATTCGCCAGCAAGCCGGTGGAAGTGATCGGCGGCGGGTTCGCGGTGCTGCTTGGAAATCACGGCCCGATCACACTCGGGAAGAACCTGGCGCATGCCCTGGAACGGGCAGTTACCCTTGAAGAAGCCGCCCGTACGTATGTAGCAGCCTGCTCTCTTGGCAAACCCGTCCTGCTGACTGATGCACAGGCCCGTGCGTCCTTTGATTATTATCACAACCGTTACGGTCAGCGAAAATAGGAGTTATGCATGCTGGTTTTTGACGAGAAACACGTTGCTTTTGCCCTCGAGGCCCAAAATTCGCAGGATGTCATAGACGACCTGGCTGGAAAACTCTATGCACAGGAATGTGTTTCGAAAGAGTATGGCCGGCTTACCTGGGAGCGTGAGATCGAGCATCCCACCGGTCTGCCAACTACTCCATTTTGTATTGCTTTTCCGCATGCCGATTCCGACGGCGTTTTCCGTTCAGCACTGGCTGTGGCATTGTTAAAGAAACCTGTTCTTTTCAAGAATATGGCAGATCCGGATGAAGACCTTGAAGTACACATCGTCCTGATGCTCGCCAACAAAAACCCGGAAGAACAGATCCAAACCCTCAGGAATCTCGCCCTGCTCTTTGGCGATCCGGATAAATTAGTCAATTTGCGGGATCAACCCGATTCAAAGCATGCTGCCGATTGGCTTACGCGAGAGCTCCGCTTGAGCTGACGCGATCGAATCAAAAGTGAGACCCGCAAAGGAGGCCCCTGGAAATTTATATTTCATTATCCGCTTCATTGTGATAGTCGACTGTCAATATGAAATGCAACAAGATTGGAGTAAGCAATGGGTAGATTAATTGTGGTAGCGTGTGGTGCTGGAATTAACACATCAACAATCGCAGAAGATTCCATCCGCGAACGTGTGTCGGCGGAAGGTTTTGCAGATGTTGAGGTAAAACGGATCCTGATGGCTGATATTGAAGGTTTTCTCGGCCGTTCTGATCTGATCATGGTCGTTTCGATGATGAAAATCTTCCGTACCTTTCACGTACCCGTCTTCCAGGGCATGCCATTCCTGATCGGTACAAAACAGGAAAAAGATGCCTTGCTGGACAAGATCGTTGAAGCGATCAAATTAACAAAGTAACTGCAATATCATATCCGCTCAAGTTATAAATAGGAGAATGTAACATGGGATTCCTTTCTACTGCTGTTGGTTGGTTACTGGGTCTAGGCTCGTCGGTAATCGTGATGCTTGTTTTGATCGTACTCGGTCTCATTTTCCGGGTAGGCTGGCAGAAGGCACTGCGCGGTGGTATCACTACCGGTGTAGGTCTTGCTGGTTTGTTCCTGGTCGTGAACGTGATCGTCGGCGCTCTTCAGCCTGCTGTAGCTGAGATGGCTACCCGCTTTGGCATCCAGAAAGCCCTTGTGGACGTTAACTGGGCTGATGCTGGTATCGCCTGGGGCTGGCCTGGTATCGCCGGTTTGATCCTTTCCATCCTGGTCGTCAATATCATCATGATCTTCTTCAAACTGACCAAAACCCTGTGGGTGGATGTCTGGTCCTACTGGCATGGCTCTGCCCTGGCTGGTTTTGTTTGGGCTCTGACTGGTGGAAACGTCTGGCTGGGCATCCTGGCCGGTGTGATCTACCTGGTTTGCGGCAAATTAGAAATGAAGATAAAAAACATTTTATAAAGGTACTAGCTCAAA
>CAZBRI010000210.1:0-5949 GCA_964494055.1 uncultured Anaerolinea sp. | reverse complement strand
CAGATTGCAGCGGGAAGATCGGAAGTGTGGGATTCTGTTTTGGCGGGAGAATGTCACTCAGTCTTGGGATTAAAAAACCGGTAGACGCGATTTGTACATTTTATGGCGGCGGTATGCAGCAGATTTTTGAACAGCTTGACGCAATTAAGTGCCCCGTTCTAGGGCTTTTTGGAGATAAAGATGTTTCAATTCCGATCGGCACAATTGAAGAATTTACAAGACTTCTTGAAAAGAATGGAAATGAACATGAAATTAAGGTTTATCCAGATTCTGGACATGCTTTTTTTAGAGACAGCGATCCGAATGTTTATAAACGCGAAGCTTCCCTGGATGCCTGGAATCGTGTAAAAAGTTTTTTTAAGAAGAACTTGAATTGACCAATTTTCTAAATTACCTGCTTAATTAATTTATTACATGTTCACAGAACAACAATTATCTGTCATCAATTTATCTTTGTCAAAGAAGATATTCCTGTCCGGTCCTGCCGGAACAGGAAAATCGACTGTTGGCGTTGAGAGGTTGAAATTTTTATTGGCTAATGAAATACCCGCTTCCAAAATATTAATTTTGACACCCCAAAGGATTCTGCAGGAACCTTATCTTAATTATATTAACAGCCGGGAGATTATGGCTGGCAGTGAAATTTCTACTGCTACAATCGGCGGATTGGCAAGGCGAACGATTGATTTATTCTGGCCGATTGCAGCAGAATTTTCCGGGGTGGCAAATCCCGAAAAGCCGCCGGTCTTCCTGACCTTAGAAACTGCACAATATTATATGGCCCATTTAGTAAGGCCAAAATTAGAAGACGGCTTGTTTGATTCTGTCACCATGGATCGTAACAGGTTATACAGTCAAATCATTGACAATCTAAACAAGGCTGCAATGTTTGGATTCCCGCATGTTGAGATTGGAGAAAGACTTTCCGCTGCCTGGTCAGGTGATCCGGCCCAAAAAAGAATTTATGATGATGCACAAACCTGCGCAAATGATTTCAGATCTTACTGCCTTGAACATAATCTTCTCGATTTTTCACTGCAATTAGAGATTTTTACAAAATTATTTAAGACTGATAAAAGCATTCAAAGGTATATATTTTTATCCTATCGGCACCTGGTTTACGACAATGTGGAAGAAGACATACCTGTTGCCCACGATATGATCTTTGAGTGGCTGCCGAATTTAGAAAATGCGTTAATAATTAACGACAGCTGTGCTGGTTATCGGAAATTTCTTGGAGCAGATCCGGAATCTGCTGCCGAATTAAAAATAAATTGTAATTCCAGCTTCACATTTAACGAAACTTTTGTTTCCAAACCAATTATCAGCAGCCTGAGCTCAGCAATTGATACAGTAATAAACAAAAATAATTCTGCTAAAGAAAATAAAGGTAATAACCTGCAGCTTAAGGAAGCATATTCGATCATTTCTACCCGTTTTTACCCGGAGATGCTCGAAAAAACGGTCGAAATAATCAAAAATTTAAATATAGAAAAACAGGTACCATTATCTGAAATTGTGATCCTTGTCCCGTTCCTTAGTGATGTCATCCGTTTTTCATTGATGAATGAACTAGAAAAACATGAAATATCGGCTTATTCGCACCGTCCATCGCGAAGCTTGAAGGATGAAGCCGCAAGCCGATGCCTGTTGACATTGGCTGAGCTGGCTCATCCAGCCTGGAAGCTCACCCCTTCAAAATTCGATATTTTATATATGCTTGTGCATTCGATTGATAAAATGGACCTCGTCAGGGCGCAATTATTATCTGAAATCATTTATCAGCCAAAAAGCGCAATTCTCACAGGGTTTGAACAAGTTACGACGGATGCCAAAGAGAGGATCACTTACTCTTTTGGTGAAAAATATTCTCAAATCAAAAATTGGATAAACAGCTATAAAGAGGAAAAGCCAGCTCAACCGCTTGATCATTTTTTTAGACGCATATTCGGAGAATTATTATCCCAACCCGGCTTCGGTTTTCATGAAAACCATGATTCAGCAAGGATTTGCTCGAATTTAATAGAGTCCGTCCAAAAATTCCGCTGGGCGATGGAACCAACAATGGGTGACCAGGACATGGATGGTATCGGGAAAGAATATATCGCGATGCTCAGGGAAGGTGTCATCTCAGCCCAATATGACACCTCGAGAAAAAACCCTGCCATAGATTCGATCTTGATAGCACCTGCTCATACATATTTAATGAGCAACAGACCGGTTATGTATCAATTTTGGCTGGACGCTGGATCACCAGGCTGGTACGAACGTCTATTTCAACCAATAACCCATCCATATGTTTTGTCCAGGCATTGGGATAGGACAAAAAAATGGACAGATACAGATGAAGTTATTGCAAATAATGAAGGGTTGAACAGATTAGTCAACGGATTATTATTAAGATGCAAAGAAAAAATATTTATCGGATTAACTGATTTGAGTGAGAGCGGATATGAACAAAGAGGTGCATTGATCCAGGCTTTTCAACAAATCATTAGATTCAAATAAAAAAACTCCCATCTTTTCTGATAGGAGTTTTTTTTATACTAACCTTCAATTACAGGCTTGCATTGATGGTGCTGAAAATATTTCTGACCAACGGACCCATGATTGTCAGGGCGGCGATCACAACAACAGCAACTAAAACAAGAATTAATGCATACTCAACCATACCTTGACCACGTTCCTTTAATGAAAATAACATGATGTATTCCTCCTTTCTCGAAAAATTAGTTACATGATTATTATACTGAAAGAAACCACTGATTTCAACAAAAATTGTTTGCAATCACATTACAGATTCAGGAATATCATTCATCAACACAATAGAAAATTGATTCCAAAAAAAAGTGAAAAAATACTGAACGATTACACATTAATAATTGAAGTGCGATCTTCTAAATTATTTTTAGAATTTGAAAAAGCGGTCTGAATACATGCGATTCTGTATTCTCTACTAATCGACTTATGTAATCAAAAAAATCACATTAGCAAATAATTAAATTAAATAAAAAAAGCGGTCTGATGTACTTCAGGCCGCTTTTAGATAAAAAAATATTACAGGCTGGCGTTAATGGTTTCGAAAATATTTCGAACTAACGGACCCATGATTGTCAGGGCAGCAATAACAACAACGGCAACTAAAACAAGAATTAATGCATACTCAACCATGCCTTGACCACGTTCCTTAAGTGAAAATAACATGTTTTTTCTCCTTTCTTTATAAGATGATTACCAGCTTATTATACACATTTGAATGTAAAAATATAATAAAAAAAACTTACAACTACTTAATAACTCCCGGGCAAAACCTTGTAGTATTTTTCAAGCTAATTCTACTTTTATTGGAAGGCGAAAAATTTAAATAAAAAACCTGTCCTATAAAGGACAGGTTTTTTTATAATAAAAATAATTACAGGCTTGCATTAATGGTGCTGAAGATGTTGCGAACCAATGGGCCCATAATTGTCAGGGCGGCGATAACGACTACGGCAACTAATACGAGGATTAATGCGTATTCAACCATACCTTGGCCACGTTCTTTTAATGAAAATAACATTGTGTTTTTCTCCTTTCTTTATAAGATAACTACAATTAAAATTATATATCGAATTAATTTAATTGCAATAGTGTATTTGATAATTTTGGTAATAATTGGGAAAGTCTAATGGAATTTTAATCTTCCTGGCGGCTTTTCAGCGGTTTGTCTTGCCAAAATGGAACTTTTTATACGGAAATATATTTTTCAGGTGTATTTTTAATACAAATCAAATAAAAGAAGATTATTATTGAACTAACAATTTTGGAGGAACCTTATTATGATACCTAATTTCAACAACCTTGTTCCAATGGTCGTGGAATCATCTGGACGAGGAGAACGAGCATACGATATTTATTCGCTTTTACTGAAGGAACGGATTATTTTTCTTGGGACAGGAATTGATGACCAGGTCGCTAATGTAATGGTGGCACAATTATTATTCTTGAATCATGAAGACCCGGAAAAAGAAATTCAAATGTACATCAACTCACCTGGCGGCGTGATCTATGCCGGACTGGCGATTTACGATACGATGCAAATGATCAGCAATCCGATCAGCACTGTTGCAGTCGGCGTGACTGCTTCTTTTGGCACAGTTTTACTTACTGCTGGTACAAAAGGCAGGCGTTACGCGCTTCCAAATGCAACTATTCACATGCATCAGCCTCTTGGCGGCGCACAGGGACAGGCAACTGATATTGAAATTCAGGCAAAACAAATTTTACGCTTGAAAGCCTTATTAAACGGCGTCATGTCAAAACATACCGGTCAACCGTTGGAAGTCATCGAACGAGATCTTGATCGCGATTATTACCTTGATGCTCAGCAGGCTGTTGCCTATGGTCTGGTTGACCAGGTTTTACAAGTACCTGAAAAGAAATAGTTTTTATAATTTCACAACATGCGTGAAGATTGAAACTTTTGATCTTCACGCATGTTTTTGTTTATAATAGACAGAATGATCTACTTTCGGACCTGAACAGGAAAAAATTATTGATCCATCCATCGACATTTTCAATGGCTGCATATGATAAAGACAGCCAATCCTGGGGAGTAATCGTAGCCTCGAAGTTTCCAGCGGCCGGTGCAGTTGTGCCCTGGGCGCGAGCCGGTACAGGCGCTGTTGCAGCCCAGGCATTTATCAATACATCCTACGGTCCCAGAGGACTTGATCTGCTTGACAATGGAAAATCAGCTCAAGAGACTTTAAATATCCTGACCACCAATGATGATGGCCGGGATGTCCGGCAGGCAGGCGTTGTTGATAGCAATGGTCAATCGGCAGCTTTTACCGGCAAAAACTGTCCTGGCTGGGCTGGATCAATCACCCGACCTGGATACTCCATTCAAGGAAATACACTCACTGGTGAATCCGTACTGCACGAAATGGAAATGGCTTTTTTACGCAGCGATGGAGCACTGGAGAATAGATTATTTTCAGCGATACTCGCGGGCGACAAAGCAGGCGGCGATCGAAGAGGCCGGCAGAGTGCCGCCATTCTTGTTGTAAAAAATAATGGCGGCTATGGTGGTTATAATGATCGTATGGTTGACTACCGAATCGATAATGACCCTGATCCGATTGCTAAACTGGATGAAATTTTGAATTTGCACAGTTTATATTTCGGTAAATCTCAGCCCGATGAGAAAATTTTAATTGAAGGGCAAACCTTGTTTGAACTTCAGAACATATTACAGCAAACGGGTTATTTAAAATCAACTTCTGCCAAAAATGGTCCTGAAACAATCAAAGCCTTATCTGCCTTTATTGGAGATGAAAATTTTGAAGAACGCTGCAATCCGGAACAGGGCTGGATTGATCGCCCGATTTATGAGTACCTGTTAGGGAAATTTAAAAAATGATGCTTCTTCCTGAAACTACTAAAGGTTTAATACTTGATATGGACGGCGTTTTGTGGTCTGATACTGCTCAGATTGGAAACCTAGCCAATATTTTTTCAAAAATGAAAGATCTCGGAATAAAACCAGTCATGGCAACAAATAATTCTACACGTACAGTAGAACAGTATGTCAATCGATTAGCTGGTTTTGGTGTGAAGGTTGAACCGTGGCAAATTATCACATCTTCTCAAGCTGCAGCTGAATTAATGAGTAAAAATCTGGAAGCAGGGTCAGAAATATTCGCAATTGGTGAAGAAGGACTTCAGGAAGAAGTAAAGAAAAAAGGGTTTATTCTATTAACCATTGAACATGCCGCCCGGGCAACTGCAGTCGTGATCGGTCTTGACCGCAAAATAAATTTCGAAAAAATGGTTGAAGCAGCCCTTTTGATCAGATCAGGCAAACCTTTTTTTGCCACAAATCCCGATAAGACATTTCCTACACCCAGGGGACAGATACCCGGGGCCGGGGCATGGTCTTCTGTTTTGATCACGGCAACTGACAAA
>CAZBRI010000209.1:0-5967 GCA_964494055.1 uncultured Anaerolinea sp. | reverse complement strand
CTACACGGCTCTGAACACTCTTTCCCTACACGACGCTCTTCCGATCTTTTTCGCGGAATAGGGTATCACTCATGACATTGACCTGATGCCGATATATAAACCACGCCCATACAAACCCTGTTCATCAAAGATCACTTTTAATCCTGCATTTTCAAATGCAGAGGTGTATTCTTCCCGGGAATAAAGGGCTAATTCATGGTGTTCTGTAAAATAACGGACACCTTTGGAAGTTCCAACCAGGTAGTGATAAGTAAAAAATGAGATTTTCCCATTTTGACCGCTGGCATTCATTCGGACAATCTTTAGATCGGGCTGGTCAACCGAAATGGTATGAATGGAACCGCCCTTCCAGGAACCGGGTTCAAACCAGGGTTCGACGAAAAGTACCCCTCCTGGTTTTAAATGTTCACTCATATTGGCTGCGGCTTTTTGAAGGTCATCCAATGTAAGCATATACCCGATGGAACTAAAAAGACAGGTGATCACATCGAATTTTGCCTCGAAATTAAAATTACGCATATCACCGGCTTCAAATAAAATACCAGGGTGATTATTGCGCGCCATTTCAAGCATTTTTTGATCCTGATCAATGCCCCGTACATCATAATAAGGCCTGAGATGTGCTGCATGCATGCCTGTGCCGCAAGCCACATCCAAAAGAGAATTACCGGCGGATTTCTGGTAGAGCTGTGCCAGGTCATGAATTTTCCTGGCTTCTGCAGAATAGTCCTTGCCCTGGCTGGCGTAGATCAGGTCATAAAACTCAGCTGATTCTGAATACATGGTTAGCTTTCCCTGTGATTGAGTACTTCTGCGATATGAACCACTCGCTGCGGTTTGTTTTGCCGGTTGATGGCACCCGCTATGTTCATCCGGCATCCGGCTTCTGTAACAACAAGGGTGGGTGAACCGCTGGCATCCAGGCTGGATAATTTCCGCTTGATCATCTCAACACTCAGCTCAGGATGTTTAATGGAAAATACCCCGCCAAAACCGCAGCAATCATCTGCTGAGGGAAGGGGGATCAGCTCGGCACCCTGCACATTGGCGAGCAGTGCCCGCGGCTGCCTGTCGATTCCGAGATGACGGTTGGGATGACAGGATGCGTGATAAGTCAATTTCCCGTTCCATTGAGCACCGAGATCTGTCACACCCAGCACATCCACCAGGTATTCAGTAAATTCAAAGGTCCTTTCGCCAAGGGCGTGAGCCCTCAGCAGCCAGGCGGGATCCTGCTCAAATAATTCCGGATATCCATGCTTGATCATCACCGCACAGGAACCGCTGGGAATGATCACCGGGCCACTGAGCGCTTCGAAAACCTGGATGGTATGCTCAGCCGCCGGCCGCGCGAGATCCCTCATCCCGCCATTATATGAAGGCTGCCCGCAGCATGTCTGCCCGGGCGGAATGAATACATCGATGCCAAGTCTTGAGAAAATATCGATTATGGATTGGGCAGTTTGCGGATAAAAAGTATCCACCAGGCAGGTGATGAAAAGATTTACGTAAGGCATCTCTCAATTGTAAATCTCCGGCCGAATAAAAGTAAAGTAACAGATAACACAACTTTTTCATGGATGAAAATTGTACAGACCATTTTTGCTCAATTTGGCATATTTAAAAATTTTCAGCCTGCCTTCGTGGTATTATTGTTCCGCGATAAAACCAAGGATGAGAAAATGACATTTAAATCAAAATTACCCAATCACTTTGACCTCCCCCGCCGGATCATCCGGCTGCGTGAATTAGTATATAACCTGTGGTGGGTCTGGAACCCGACCGCCCAGCGATTGTATAAAAGCCTGGATCCCAACCTATGGGAAAAGGTCAATCACAACCCGATCCGCTTGCTGCGCGAAACAACACGCCCAACGTTGAACGCTGCAAGCCAGGATCCAATGTACCTGGAATTATATGACCGGGTGTTCAGCGAGTTCGATAATTACCTATCCCGGGCTGATACTTGGTATGACACTGCTCACCCCAATGATGAGAAACAGATCGCTTATTTTTCAATGGAATTTGGTCTGCACGAGACTCTGCCGATCTATTCCGGCGGACTCGGCGTGCTCTCCGGCGATCATCTGAAAGAAACATCCGATATCGGATTGCCGCTGGTGGGTGTTGGATTGCTATATACAGAAGGGTATTTCTCACAGCGCATCAGCGAAGATGGATGGCAGGATGCAATCAATAATCCGCTGGATTTTGCCAATTTACCTCTCAATCTTGTGATGGATAGCGAAGGAAAAGAACTGACCATTCAGGTGGAATTCCCTGATGGGCCGGTACAGGTTCGAATCTGGGAAGTCCGTATCGGCCGAACACCGTTATACCTGATGGACACCAATATGGAAGTTAACAATCCCACAGTGCGGCAGCTGACGACCCGTTTATACTGGTCGGATGTCAACCTGCGGATCATGCAGGAAGTGGTGCTGGGGGTCGGCGGAGTGCGTGTACTGCGTGCACTTGGTTACAACCCATCAGCCTGGCATATGAATGAAGGCCATGCCGCGTTCATGACACTGGAACGCGCCAGGGAAATTGTAAAAACCGGTAAAACATTTGAAGAAGCCATGAATATTTCCAGGGCGAATAATGTGTTTACCACCCATACCCCTGTACCAGCTGGAAATGATGAATTTCCTTTGTGGCTGATCGATAAATATATGGCAAGCCTGTGGCCGGAACTGGGTATCAGCCGCGATCAATTTGTCGATATTGCCCGTCACCGTCAGAGCTGGGGAGAAACTTTCTCCATGCCGGTCCTGGCGTTGAAGAATTCTAATGGGCGTAATGCTGTTTCAGAACTGCACGGTGTTGTGAGCCGTGAAATGTGGAAAGAATTATGGCCGGGTGTTGAGGCTGAAGATGTTCCGATCACCTATGTCACGAATGGTATTCATACTCCCACCTGGATGGCCAGAAGAGTCCGCGTGCTGTACGATCACCATTTTGGCAAAGATTGGCTGGAACACCTTGATGATTTTGAATTCTGGGAAAAGATGGATAACATTCAGAATGATGAATTATGGGCAGTCCGGAATCATCTTAAGCGAAAATTGATGCTTTATATCCAGGAAAGAGCCCGTCAGCGCTGGATAAAAGGCGGTTTCCACCCGGTTCAGGTCATCGCCAGCGGCGTCATGCTTGATCCGTATGTATTAACGATTGGTTTTGCACGCAGGTTTGCGACCTATAAAAGAGCCAGCCTGATTGCGAGTGATTTCGAACGGCTGATGAATATAATCAATCAGCCGAATAAACCGGTTCAGATTATCTTCTCCGGAAAATCTCATCCTGCCGATGAACCCGGGAAGCTTCTGATCCAGGAAGTGTACCGCGCGGTTAAAAAAGCTGAAAACGGCGGGAGAATCGTCTTCCTGGAAGATTACGATATGAATATTGCCCGCTACCTGGTTCAGGGTGTGGATGTTTGGATGAATACTCCACGGCGGCCGAATGAAGCCAGCGGTACATCCGGCATGAAAGCTGCTGTTAACGGCGCATTGAACTTCTCGGTCCTGGATGGGTGGTGGCGTGAAGCCTTCAATGGCGATAATGGCTGGGCGATCGGTCCGGATGCTGACTTGAATGAACAGGTTCAGGATACGGCAGATGCAGAGAGCATGTATCAGACCCTGGAAAATGAGATCATACCGTTGTATTATAATGAAAGAGATGCCAACAACGTACCGGTCAAATGGGTGCAGCGAATGAAAGAATCAATGCGCACCATTACCCCGCAATTCAGCACCCGGCGGATGCTGAAAGAATATGTTGACAGGTTATATTTGCCAGCCATGAAGTAAGTCATTTTTAAGACAGAAAATTCATTAATTAGGTTGGAGGCCTGTTCAAAGACCTTCAACCTTTTTGTTAATCAATAAAGGGTAAGAAAAATACCGGGAGTAAAAGATTATGATGACCATTTTATTATCACCAGCAGCCTGGCTGGGTGCTTTAACCATTTTCGCCATGCGTGTTACCGATATGAGTATGGACACACTGCGCGTTTTGTTTGTTATGCGCGGGAAGAAGAATATCGCCTGGATCCTGGGGTTTTTCCAATCCGGCATCTATATCATGGCTATCCACACCGTACTCAGTCAGCTGAATATCCCGTTGAACATCATCGGGTATGCAGCCGGGTTTGCAACAGGAAATGTGATCGGGATGCTGATCGAAGAAAGGCTGGCAATCGGTCATATTCACCTGTGGATCATCAGCCCGAGACTGGGAGCTGCAATGGCGCAAACACTGCGGGACGAAGGTTACGGGGTTACTGAGATTTCAGCCCGGGGAAAAGACGGCATGGTGAGCGTGCTATCGGTCAGTGTGCTGCGCAAAGATGTGCCGCATGTTGAAAGCCTGGTCCACGAAAAAGACCCTGAAGCCTTTATGACATCAGAAGATGTGCGGCCTGTGCGGCGCGGTTTCTGGAGAGCCTGAGTTTTGAATAAAATTTGTTTTCAGATAAGGTCAACACTAAAGTGAATGAACTGCCTCAAATCAATGCAGGCAGCCTGGCTGAGAAATTACGAAATCCAGAAGGGCTGATCATCCTGGATGTCCGCGAGGCCTGGGAGCTGGACCTGGCGCGGATAAATGATCAGCGGGTGATCAACCTGCCTCTCAGCTTATTGAATGCCAGGCTGCTGGATGCCTTTCCTCTTGCATTACGCGATGAACAGGCACAGATCATTGTGATGTGTCATCATGGCGTGAGGTCGAGCAGCGTAGTGAATTGGATGATTGGGAACGGCTGGAAGAATGTGTTTAACCTGACAGGCGGGATCGCTGCCTATGCAGCAGAAGCCGATTCAACCGTTGGTTTTTACTAATTTTTTTTCTGGCCTAAGTGATACCGGGTTTTTTACCAAGGAGAATGCTGATCATTCTGAGGCTTTTAATAAATTCTATTATTAATTGTGATCATTCGAACTGAATTATTCGGTTACCTGAATTCGCGAGCCCTGAGATATATTATGCACTCTGGCTGCTCACAGATTATTCATCAACCTGTGAAAATTTTCAATAATTAATTAGATTACCATTTCAAATCATTTTTATGAGATTGAATAAATTATGCAGATAAATATTAAAACAGCCAAACATACCATCCAAAGCTGAGACTTTATTCTGCGGTATACTGAGCATTAATTATAAAAATGAACCCTGGAAATGAAAAAAAACTATGAAACAAGTTCTACAGAACATGCGTAACGGCATTGCCGCTGTCACAGAAGTTCCCATCCCCACCCCGCAAAACGGGCAGGCGTTAGTTAAGGTTTCCGCATCCCTGGTCTCAGCCGGGACCGAACGGATGCTGGTTGAGTTCGGCGAAAAATCACTGGTTGGAAAAGCACGCTCCCGGCCAGACCTGGTCCGGCAGGTTCTGGATAAAGTCCGGAGAGAAGGTCTTGTTTCCACCTTGGAAGCAACATTTAACCGGCTGGATTCCCCGATGCCGCTTGGTTATTCTTCCGCAGGAACCATCACCGCTCTTGGTGAAAATATGGAAGGGTTCCATATCGGTCAACGTGTCGCATGTGCCGGCGGAGGGTATGCTGTTCATGCTGAATACAACCTTGTTCCGCGCATTCTGCTGACCCCCCTGCCGGATAATGTAGATTTTGAATCAGCAGCCTTTACCACCCTCGGGGCGATCGCCCTGCACGGTTTCCGGCTGGCAGAACCGCAGGTCGGGGAGCGTGTGGCGGTCATCGGCCTGGGGCTGCTGGGATTGATCACCATTCAAATCGCCTCAGCTGCAGGCTGCAGGGTTTTCGGAATTGACACAAACCCAGAAAGAGTCACCCTGGCGAAAAATTTCGGCGTAGAAGCTGTTTGCAGGCCGGAAGCAGTAGATAGCGGCCTGGCTTTTACATCGAATAAAGGTTTCGACTGTATCATAATCTGTGCTGATACAGCCTCGAATGACCCGGTGGAACTGGCAGC
>CAZBRI010000208.1:0-6044 GCA_964494055.1 uncultured Anaerolinea sp. | reverse complement strand
GGGCCATTATTATCGGGGCTCTGTTTGGCTCAGGTGCAGGGATTATCGCTGCCATGCTGCTCAACCGCCGGGCTAAGAAACAGGATCGCGAATCCATGATTACGCCATCCGAAGCTGTGCAGTTAGGTTTGTTAATTTTTGGATTATTCAGAGCGATCTCCGCCCTCGGCGATGACGATAAATAAATATCCCGCGTTTCTATAAAGATAAATAAATACCTGAAAGTAAAAATATTTAATTTTTAGCAAAAAAAAGACCAGATGTCCGGTCTTTTTTTTTTGAACAATAACTAACTTGCTCTAAACTTATTGTTTGATACAGATCAACCCTTTAAGGTATGCCCCTTCCGGGAAATGGATGGAAACAGGGTGATCAGCTGATTGATGCAGATGCTCAACGATCGAGGCTTCAACACCTGCATCCAGGGCCGCCCCCGCCACAATTTTCTGGAATAAATCTTCGTTGATCCCCCCTGAGCAGGAGAAGGTCGCCAGGATCCCCCCCGGCCGGAGCAATTTGAACGCCAGTAAATTGATATCCTTGTAACCCCGGGCTGCTTTCTCAGCCTGTGAAAAATTTGCCGCAAATTTGGGAGGATCGAGGATGATCATATCAAAGGACCGCCGTTCATCCCTGAATTTTCGCAGGATTTGGAATACATCTGCCTCCCGCCATTCAAGCCCGTTTTCCAAATGATTTAATGCAGCATTCTGCTTTCCTATTTCCAGGGCATCAGCTGATGAATCCACTGATAATACGGTTTTTGCACCGCCGGCAGCAGCATGCAGGCTGAATCCACCGGTGTAACAAAAACAATTCAGCACATCTCTGCCGGCTGCCAATTCTCCAATTCGCTTCCGGTTCCAGCTCTGATCCAGGTAAAAGCCTGTTTTGTGCCCGGAAACAACATCAACGTTGATCCTGATCCCGTATTCTGAGATCGTAATGACCTGCTCAACATTTCCACGCAGCAGTCCCTTCCTCACTGGCAGACCTTCCATCTCACGAACATCCGCGTCAGAACGCTCATAAATCCCGCCCGCGCCGGTTTTTTGCATCAAAAGATCGGCAAATACCTCGCGCCAGTATTCAGATCCGGCTGTCAGGGATTGGAAAACAAGGGCATCCCCATATCGATCGACGATCAAACCAGGCAAATGGTCAGATTCCGCGTGAATCAGCCTCATCGCATCCAAATTCTTGCCGTCCAGTTCTCCATCGCCATGTCTTTTTACCAAACCCGGGATCGAGCGTATTGAAAGTGCCTTATCGATCCTTTTTGAAAAAAATTCTTCGTCGATCGTCTCATTTTCAACAAATGACCAAACCCTGGCCCGGATCGATGAAACCGGGCTGTAGGCAGCAGAAGCCAGGAAATGTTTTTTTTCGTCCAGAATTGTGATCGTTTCACCCGGTTTCGGATCACCCTTGATAACTTCAACCGCACCAGAATAGATCCAAGGGTGCAGTCTCAATAATGATTTTTCGCGGCCCGGTTTCAATATTAATTCTGCCATATTATCTTCTCGTATCCATATGTTGAGATTTTTTTGCACCAAAAGTATACCAGCAGCCAGCTCATGATCAGGAAGACAGTTCAAAATTACATTAATGATCTTTCATCAAAAAAATCCATTTTTGTTATTCTCACCCGTTCAACAAAAAACCGGCGTTATCCGGCAGAGTCATGGTATTATGCAATTTCATATCTCATTGGAATACAAGGATCAGCATGCTAAAAAAAATAAATTGTAAGACTTTTTTTCCTGACTTTATCAGAATTGAGATCGGATTCGCTCTTTTTGGTTTTGCAATTATTATGATGAAACAGTCCAATCTCGGCACAAGCGCCTGGGCTGTTCTAGATTTTGCTTTATCCAGCATATTCCATATTGAAGTTGGGTATATCACCGTAATTATCGGCTTTATAGTCTTGATCGGTGCAATAATTACAAGAGAACCAATCGGCTGGGGCACACTTGCCAATATCCTAAGTATTGGACCATGGGAAAATTTTTCGCTGCGGATTTTACCTGCGGTGACCAATAATCTACCGGTTCAGATTGCCATGCTCCTGTGTGCAATATTGCTGATGGGCCTGGCGAGTGCCATTTATATCGGCGTGGATGCTGGTGCCGGTCCGCGGGATAGTTTAATGCTCGCAATCAAGCGCCTTACCGGTGTCAGTATTCGAATATCCCGCGGCATCATCGAAGTAACAGTCGTCCTGATCGGGGCCCTGCTTGGGGGACCTGTCGGTATTGGAACTGTTGTATTTGCTTTGCTGATCGGTCCATCAGTTCAATGGGGTTTCAAGTTACTGCATGTCACACCTCACCGCGAATTGGAAGCCGAGCTGGAAGACATTTAATTCCTGTTATTCAATAGAGATTGATATTCAAAAGCCTTCTGATCATCCAGAACTATTCCAATGACTGAAATACTAGTTTCCCGTCCTGTCCTTCCCCCAGGTTACGTTGATAACCCAATCTCCACTATGATATGGGAAGACGTCGTCGGGCGGCTGACTAATTCCAAAATATACTGGCTGAATTCAGTCTCACCTGCTGGAAAACCGCATTCAGTGCCTCGCTGGGGTGTCTTTATCGATGAAAAGTTTTATTATGACGGAAGTCCTGAAACCAGGCACGCCAGGAACATTTTATTAAATTCAAATGTCTCACTGCACCTCGAAAGCGGTGATGAAGCTGTGATCGCGTACGGTCACAGCAAACCTTTTGGAAAGCCTGAAGAAAAGCTGGCTCTCAAATTATCTGTAACATTTTCTGCGAAATACCGGCAATTTGGATATGCCCCCTTACCTGGGCAATGGGATGACGGAGGATTATATGTATTCATCCCCGATAAGGTTCTCGCCTGGACGGTATTTTTTGAAAATCCGACCAGGTTCACCATCAAATATTAAAAAACGGATCCCTATCAGAAGTTCAAAAAGGGATCCGTTTAATTAATCTGGTAGATTCGGGTTTAAATAATGCCTATTTCTTTACCTGCTTTTCCAATGATATCCATTGCCCGTTGAATCTCTGTGCTTTCATGTGAAGCCAGCACGGTGGCCCGCAAACGTGCCAGCCCTTCCGGGACTGCTGGTGAAACGACCGGTAAAACAAACACATCATTTCGCTGGGATGCCTGCGTCAAAGAATAAGCCCTCTCATCTGTCCCGCACAACACTGGAACAATCGCAGTAGTAGTGAGCATGGTATCAAACCCCATGCCTTTCAATCCGCGGATAAATTGCTGAGTATTGACATTTAGTTTTTCAATACGCCAGGGCTCATCCAGGATAACTTTAAACGCTTCCATCGCAGCAGCTGCCTGGGCAGGCGGTAAAGCAGCAGAAAAAATATATGCCCGGGACCCATGCCGGAGAAAATCGATCAAATCCTTTTTGCCGGCAACATACCCGCCGACAGACGGGATGGTTTTTGACAATGTCCCCATTTTAATATCGACGCTGCCCCAAAGATCGAAATGTTCCTCAATTCCGCGTCCGGTTTTTCCGAGCACACCCACTGAATGAGCTTCATCCATCATCAAATATGCCCCATATTTCTTACACAGAGCAGATACTCCAGGCAGGTCGATTACATCTCCGTCCATGCTGAAAACGGCATCCGCGATTACCAGGGTGGTCACACCTGCAGGTACCTGCTGCAGACGTCTTTCCAGGTCCTGCATGTCGTTATGTTTGAACCGCCTGAATTCAGCCCCTGACATCATGCAGCCATCCACTATTGAAGCGTGGTTTAATTTGTCCGAAAGGACATAATCCCCTCTGCCCATTAGAGTAGAAATAACTGTCAGGTTTGTAACGTATCCTGAAGTGTATGTGATGGCTGATTCAGCGTGTTTAAAATCAGCGATCGTTTCTTCCAATTCAGTGTGCAGGGTTAGAGAACCAGCCAGGGTCCGGACGCCGTGAGTTCCGGTACCAAATTTATCCACAGCTGCTTTTGCGGCAGCATTTATCCTTGGATGTCCAACCAGCCCCAGGTAGCTATAGGAGGCATACATTCCCATTTCACGTCCATTGACAATCACTTTGGATCCGCCAAGGACTTCCTCGATCGGCTGATTATAAAAATAAAGATCATTATCACGCATCAACATTTCGCGCTGTTTTAATAATGCCATGCGTCTGGTAATACCATCGTCGCCTTTAAAATCCATTCACAACTCCTGAAAATATAATCTCATCAAGTTTATTCCAGCAAGGCATTCTTGTCTACAAACACTTTCAAACTCTATAACATGAACCTGCGGCTGAATTATTCACAGAACTTACAACCTCTTTTTTCAGCTTCAACAATCGCCTGATCAGAAGACCAGAAAATATTCTCCTTGCCGATCTTTTCAGTCACCCCGCCGCGTTCGAGCATGGCAAGGACATTCTCATGTACACCTGCGAACATCAATGTGCCGCCTTGTTTCTGCAGCTTTTCAGACAGGTTTCGGATGGCATCCAGACCGGATGTGTCAATCAGCGGGACACCGCGCATTGACAGTATCAAAGCATGTGTATCCGTCATATTGGAAAAGGCTTCATTAAACTGGCCGGCTGCCGCGAAAAACAAAGGACCGGTTAAAAATGCCACTCTGACATGCTTGCATGTTCCTGCTGTTTTTATGCCCTTTGCCAGAAGCTTCTCCGGGTCAACTTCCTGAACCTCTATCTCGATCGAAGCGATCTTATTTAAGAATACCGCACCTGTCAAAAAAGAACCGATCAGGATCGCCTGTGTCAGATCCAGCGTAATGGTGGCCGCCATCGTGATCAAAAATGCCAGGATGTCTGTTTTAAAGAACCTTCTGAACATGAAGCGGATTGCATGCCACTCGTTCATACGGACAGCGGTCACCATCAGGACACCAGCCAGCGCAGCCAGAGGAATGCGCGCCATGATGGGGGCGAGCAGGAACATTGAGCCTAATATGCCCAATGCATGTATGATACTAACAAGCCGGGTCTGCCCGCCGGATTTAATACCGACGGAGGTTCTGGCAATCGCTGCAGTCGCTGGCACCCCCCCGAAGAACGGAATGAGAATATTACCGATACCCTGACCTATCAACTCCTGGTTTGCCTGCAGACGGATACCTGTCATGTTGGAGGCAACAGCCCCGCACAATAGAGATTCGATGGCGCTTAAAGCAGTAATGGTCAGGGCCGGGGTTAAAAACTCGGGAAGTGTTAACCAATTAAACGTAAATGGATTAAATCGATCTGCCAGGAGCAGGGTTTGAGGAATTGCACCGATCTCTTTCACCGGCCAATTAAGCAGCATGTTCAATCCAGTCACTATGATGATTCCCAACAATGATGCCGGAAAACGATTGTTCCATTTCTTTGGCCATAACAGCATCACCAGCACTACGATGACCGCCAGCAGGATGGAATGCCAATCTGGAACATAACCGCCAGAGAAATAACCGGTTAGCTTAAAAAACGCTGCATCTTTTGCCGGTGTTTTTACGCCAAGGAAATTATCTATCTGTCCAATGAAAATGATCAAAGCGATCCCAGATGTAAAGCCGGTGATCACAGCAGATGGTATAAAAGCGATAAATCGGCCTAATTTGAAAATGCCGATCAACAACAGAAAAAATCCCGACAATATTCCAGCGATCCAAATTCCCTGTATACCATATCGCTGCACAAGAACGATCAGGACTGCACTCATAGCCCCGGTAGGACCGGAGATCTGATAAGGCGCACCTGAAAAAACACCGATCACAATCCCTGCGATAATGGCGGTCACCAACCCTGCAGCAGCAGTGGCACCGGATGCAACGCCAAATGCCAGGGCCAGAGGTAAGGCAACAGCAGCAACAGTCAAACCAGCCAGCAAGTCCTGCTGGAATTTTGAAAGATTATATCCACCAAACTCATCCTGGTAGAGTCTGGCTAAACTTCGTCGTGGCATTTTCCGTTCTCCTCAGTTTTCTGATGCAGGGTATTTTTCCCAAAGTCACCCTGTGATCGCAAAACATTTTAACATAATAAAATATCAGGTGTACTA